>NZ_JAYMZS010000004.1:19557-178459 GCF_035828755.1 Amycolatopsis sp. H20-H5
GGGCAGCCCGACCGCCACCGCGCCCCGCCCGGCCGGGCGCGCGCGGCGGACCCGGGCGACGCCGACGAAGCACCCCGCGGCGACCGCGACGATCTTGACGTTCGCCCCGACGCTCAGCACGACGACACCCGCCGCGACCAGCACCGGCCGCGCCGCCCCGGTCCGCGCCACACCGAGGTACACGAGCTCCAGCCCGGCGACCATCAGGCCCGCCATCAGCCCGTCGTTGTGCACCCCCGCGACCACGTGCCACAGCAACAGCGGGTTGAGCAGCCCCAGCCACAACGCGACGGACGGCGGCACGCCCACGCGCCGGGCCAGCCGCGGCAGCGCCCAGGCCAGCAGTACGACGCCGACGAGCTCCAGCGCCCGGTGCAGCAGCACGGTCGCGAGCAGGTTCTCCCCGGCCACCCGCGCGATCGTGCGGGACACCGCGACGAACGCCGGGCCATAGGGCGCGGGCGTGTCCTGCCAGTAGTGGCTGACCCGTAGCGTCACCGGCGAGTCGGCGCCCAGCGCCGCGGCGGGCCCGAGCAGATAGGCGTCGAGCCCCTTGGCCGCGATCACCCCCTGCGCGAGGTAGCTGTGCACGTCACCGCTGAACAGCGGCCGCGCGGCCAGCAGCGGAAGACACCAGGAGGCAGCGATCCCGTAAAGCCGTCTCACCGGGATCTCGGCGGCGTGGAGCCCGAGGCCCAGCCAGGCCAGCACCAGCGTGCCCATGCCGGTCACGCCCAGCGCCAGCACCGCCACGGCGGGCAGCGGGATCCCCGAGGTGACGAGCACCAGCACGGCGACCCCGGCGAACCCCGCCCACTGCAGCGCGGGGACCCGCGCGGCAGCCTTCACCGGCACTGACGAGACGCTCTGCATACGCCGATCCTGCCCGATCGCCCCCGAGTGCATCGCAGCAGCTCGCGGCGACCGGATTTCTGGCCGGAAGCTGTCACGGCCCTCCTCCGCCCGCCCGCGCGTCGGACGATCACCCGGCTTGCCAGGGTGGACGAGGGGAGAGGGTGGCATGGCCGTAGGAGAACCCCAAAGCCCGCTGTGGGCCGCGGTCAAGGCGATCTCGGACCCGTGGCCGCCGGACAACGAGGACACCGCCGTCGCGCTGGGCGGCGCCTGGACCAGGTCGTCCGCGGTGGTGCGCGGCGCGGGCCAGCAGATGACGGGTGTCGCGGGCACGGTCGGCGGGACGTGGCAGGACGGTGCGGGGCAGACCGCGAAGGGCTCGATCGACACCCAGGCCGCGCGGCTCGGGCAGTTCGATCAGCAGCTCGGCACGATGGCCCAGTCGGTGACCAAGTACGCGGACACCCTGCGGGACACCAAGAACTCGATCGTGGGGAACATTGCCGCCAACGAAGGGATCTACTCCTTCCTCGGCAGCCCGGTGATCCCGGGTGGCCCGCTGCTGCAGGCCGGGTTCGCCGCCGCTGTCGCCGCGAATCTGCGGAGCATGGTCCAGTCGAAAGCGGGCACGCTGCAGCACCTCACCGCGGACGGGCTGAAGACCACCGACCCCAACGTGACCGTCGGCAAGGACGGCAAGCTGTTCCAGGGGAAGGCCTCGGAGGCGCTGGGCGCGTTCAAGGGGACGAGCGACGACGGCCATCTCACGGTGGAGGGCAACGCGCTCAAGGCCGAGGGCACCGCGTGGGGCGCCGCGGGCGAGAAGGGTCCCAAGGCGGAGTCGGGGATCGGCACGGACCCGAAGCTCACCCCGGGCAGCGGCCCGTACGCGCAGCTCCAGGCGCAGGCCAGCGTCGGCTCGAACCTCGCACTCGGCTACAGCAACACGGCGGGCCCGCTGGGCTACGGGGCCAAGGGCGAGGTCAGCGCGATGGCGCGGGCCGAAGCCGGGCTCACGGTGAACTCCGAGGAGGTCGAGGGCAAAGCAGGCGCCTTCGTGGGCGGCCGCGCCGTCGCCCGTGGCAATCTTTCGTTCGCCGGGATCGGCGTCGGCGGGGCCGCCGAGGCGTGGGCTGGCCCCGGCGCCGAGGCGAGTTTCAAGCTCGGGATGGGCGAGGACCACAAATTCCACCTCGGCGCGTCGGCCGGTGCTTCGCCGGTCTTGGGCGCCAAACTGGGCTTCGAGGTCACGGTCGACCCGGCCGAGGTCGGCAAGTCCTTCGACGAGGCCAAGAACTGGGCTTCGGACCAGCTCGGCAAGATCTTCTAGCCCACGCACCCCGCCCAGCCTGAGGAGGCCGCGATGCCCACACAACTGCCCGTACCGGTGGAGTTCGCCCTGCCCGACGGCTGGCTGCCCGTCCCGCCGGACGTCCTCGGCGCCCCCGACGCCGCGTTCGTCGCCGTGCAGTGGGCGACCCACGGCTCCGGTTTCAGCGCCAACATCACCATCGACGGCCAGGTCCGCCCGGCCGCCGACTCGCTCACCGACCTGGCCGACGAGATGCTGGCCGACCTGCTCGCGGTGTCCCCCGACGCGGTGCTCGTCGACCGGGACCAGAACACCAGTCTCGACGTCCCCGCGCTCACCCAGAAGGTCCGGCTGAGCGCGGTGGTCAACGGCGTCGGCTACGAACTCGTCCAGGCACAGGTGTACCTCTCGATGGCGGACAGTGCGGGCGAATCCCTCCGCGCCGTCGTCCGCACGATGCTGACCGCGACCGAGGAACAGTTCCCCGCGCTGATCGGCGATTTCACCGAATTCCTCGGTACCCTCCGTTTGGAGCAGTACTGACGGCCGTTTCACCCAGCGGGAAAACAGTTTCCGATCCGGGCGCCTGCGCTCTGGTCTTTCGGCCGTATTGTGCATAGGCTCGGGCATTGTGGGCGATGCGAATTCTCCGGCAAGTGGCGTGCACGATATCTGCGACTCCTATGTGAATGACTACGCTCGATTACATCCGCTGGCCGCCACCGAATTCGGTATCGGCGGCCACGAAGACCAGCTTCCCGATTTCTCCCCGGAAGGTCACCAGGCCCGCGCCGAGCTCGCGCGTGGCGCGCTCGCCGCGATCACGGCGGCACGACCGGCCGACGAGAGCGAGCGCGTCGCCAAGGCGGTGTTCTCCGAGCGGATCGGCCTCGAGGTCGAGCTGCACGACGCGGGCTTGCCCGCGGCGTCACTGAACGTGATCGCCAGTCCGGTGCAGGACATCCGGCAGACCTTCGACCTGATGCCCACCGCGACAGCCGGGGACTGGGCGGTGATCGCCGCGCGGCTGGCCAAGGTGCCGCTGGCGCTCGCCGGGTACCGTGCCTCGCTTTCGGCGTCGGCGGACAAGGGCGTCGTGTCGGCGTCGCGCCAGGTTCGGCGGGCGATCGAACAGTGCCTGACCTGGTCCGGCTCGGGTGGTGGCAGTTCGTTCTTCGCCACGTTCGCCGAGCCCGCCGCCGCGGTGCCGGGGGTCGAAGGCGCGCTGCGCAACGATCTTGACGCCGGTGTGCGCGCGGCCACCGAGGCCTATGCCGAACTCGCCACGTTCCTCCGCGAGGAGCTCGCGCCGAAGGCCGGGGACGAGGACGCCGTCGGCGAGGACAGTTACAGCCTGTGGTCGCGGAGTTTCATCGGCGCGAAACTGGATCTCCGCGAGGCGTATGCCTGGGGCTGGGAGGAGTTCGTCCGCGTCGAGGCCGGGCTCGCGGAGGTCGCCGGGCGGATCAAGCCGGGCGCCGGTCCCGCCGAGGCGGCCGCCGCGCTGGACGCCGACGCCCGGTACCGCGTCGACGGGCGGCCCGCTTTCCAGGCGTGGATGCAGGAACTGTCCGACCGCGCGCTGGCCGAACTGCGCGGGAAACATTTCGATATTCCGGACGAGCTGATGCGGCTGGAATGCCTGATCGCCCCGCCGGGAGGCGGGGTGGGCGCCTATTACACCAACCCTGCCGACGATTTCAGCAGGCCGGGCCGGATGTGGTGGTCATTGCCGCCGGGCAAGGAGCAGTTCTCGACCTGGCGCGAGGTCAGTACCGTTTACCACGAGGGCGTACCGGGCCATCATCTGCAAATCGGCACGGCGGTCGCGACGACGGGGCTCAACCAATTCCAGCGGCTTCTGTGCTTCGTGCCCGCCCACGGTGAGGGCTGGGCGCTCTACGCCGAAGGCCTGATGCGTGAGTTCGGTTATCTCGACGACGGCGATCTGCTCGGGATGCTCAACAAGAGCCTGTTCCGCGCGGCGCGGGTGATCGTCGACATCGGCATGCACCTGAAGCTGGAGATCCCGGCGGGCAGCGGTTTTCACGAAGGTGAGCGGTGGACGCCGGAACTGGGCCTGGAATTCCTGCACACCAGGACGCTGGCCGAACCGGCCCACGTGGTGGACGAGGTCGACCGCTACCTCGGCTGGCCGGGACAGGCGCCCGCCTACAAGCTCGGCGAGCGCCTGTGGCTTTCCCTGCGAGACGAGGTCAAAGCCAAGCGCGGCAACGCTTTCGATCTCAAGGAGTTCCACATGCGCGCCCTGCGCAGTGGTCCCGCCGGCCTGGACACCATGCGCGACCTGCTCGCCGCGCTCTGAGCTTCAGCCGGACTGGGAGGTGCTGGTGCCGGGTGCCCGGTCCGCTTCGGTTTCGTGCTCCCCGGGCACCGCGACGGGCATGGCCGGAGAACGACGGCGCGGCAGGCAGAGCTGGGCGGAGAGCAGGCCCGCCACCCCGACGATCACCCACAGGGCCCAGGTGCTGCCCGCGTAGACCGCGCCGCCGATGAGCGGGCCGATACCCGTTCCCAGCGTGAAGACGGCGCCGTAGAGGCCCTGGTACCGGCCGACCATCGAGGGCGGGGAAAGGCTGCCCAGGTAGGCGTTGGCCACCGAGCTGTACATCATCTCGCCGAGTGTCCACATCAGAACGGTGGCGGACAGCCAGATCATGGTGGTCGCGAACCCGGTCAGTGCGAGCCCGATCCCGGTCAGCAGGTTGCCGATCGCCAGGACGTACTCCGGTTTTCGCCGCGAGACCGCACTGGTGATGGGCAGCTCGAACAGCAGCACGAGCACCCCGTTGAGGCCGATCAGCAGCCCGAAGTCGGCGGCCGTCAGTCCCACGGAGGTGACGTGCAGGGGCAGGCCGACGGTCGACTGGATGTAGACGAACTCGGCGACCAGCGTCATCAGCAAGAAGCGAAGGAGCCTGCGGTCGGTGAGAGCCTGCCGGTAGCTGGCCTTCGTCTTTGGCTCTGTATAGCCACTTTCCTCGTCCTGGACGGGTTCGGCGCTGGGGGCGTCCCGCAGCAGGACCGCCACGATCACGCCGAAGAGCAGGCAGGCGGCGGCGTTGCCAAGGAACAGTTCCGTGTACGAGTTGGTCGCCAGCAGCCCGCCGACGACCCCGCCCGCCGCGGCCCCGATGTTCATCGCGAACCGGAAGACCGCGAAGGCCGCCAGCCGTTGCTGGTTGGTGGTCACGGAATCCACCAGCAGCGCCGAGGCGGCCGGCCGGTAGAGCTGCGACGCCGTCCCGACCAGGCCGACCACGACGATGATCGTCGGCGGGGTGGTGAGCAGCGGGATGGTGGCCGTCAGCCCCGCGGTGGTCACCGCGGACAGCACGATCGTCCACCGCCTGCCGATCTGGTCGGCGAGATAGCCGCCCACCGCGTTCCCGAGCACGTTGCCGACCCCGGCCGCGCCGAGCACCAGCCCGGCGGCCAGCGGCGAGTAGTTCCGGCTGGTCAAGTACAGCACGATGAACACCGGCAGGAAGTTGCCCGCCCGGTTGACGAGGATGCCGAGGCTGACGATCCACACCCGCGGTGGAAGCCCGCGCAGGGTGTCCCGGAACCGCGGCTCGTCCGCGCCCGCCCTATTCGCTGCCGCCGTGCTCACTTGACGGGCTCGGTGCGGATGTTCAGCAACGCGGCCAGCCGTTCGCCGTGGGCGATCGCCTCGTCGGCGGTCTCGCCACGGGCGATGACGTGACCGACCCTGTCCTCGCTCCAGGTGAGCGGGGGAACCTCGTCCCCCGGCCCGACCGAGATCTCCAGATCGACGAACGCGGGGTCGGCCCGGACGGTCTCGACGCCGGTCACCTCGAGCACCCGCCCCGGCGGCGGGGTGAGGAACCTGATCGCCGCCCCGGCCACCGCCTCGGGCGACCGTGTGAGCGGCTCGAGCAGCCCGAGCCGCGAACCGAGCGCGTAGCGGTCCATGTCGACGCCGCAGGCGATCTCGGTCAGCTCGTTGATCCGGTCGCCACCGATGCGGTTGTGCGACTCGATGATCCGGGGACCGCGCGCGGTCAGTTTGAGTTCGGTGTGCCCGGGGCCGTGCTTGAGCCCGACAGCGTCGAGGAAGACCGTGACCAGTTCCTCGACCTCGCGCACCAGGGGAGCCGGGTGCCTGCTCGGCGTGGAGTGGCCGATCTCGACGAAACCGGGGCCGCCGCACACCTTGTCCGTCACCCCGATGAGCACGTGCCGTCCGTCGAAACTCAGCGTTTCCACGCTGATTTCCGGGCCGTCGAGGTATTCCTCCATCAGGAACCGCTCGAAGTCCCCTGCCAGGTCTTTCTTGGCGAACTGACCGCCGAGCGAGCGGAATCGTGCCGTGACCGATTCCAGTTCCGCCTCGTCGCGGATCGCGAAAACGCCGATGCTGCCCGCTTCGCAGATCGGTTTCACCACCACTGGCAGCCCGTGGGCCCGGACGAACTCCCGCAGATCCTCGCCGGTTTCGCCGACGGCCGCGGCGACGGGACTGATGCCCAGTGCGTTGAGATGCTGCCGCATCCGCCATTTGTCCAGCAGCAGTTCCACGGTCGCCACGGAATTGCCGCCGAGCCCGAGCAGGTGGTCGATTTCCGCAGCGGGCAGGAGCCCGAGTTCGTAAAGCGACACGACCGAGTGAAAGGGGTAGGCCTCGTGCAGCGACCGCACCAGCGGCAGCAGCCGCGCGATGTCGGCGTAGTCGACCAGCAGGGCCTGATCGACGTAGGGCCAATGGGTGCTGTCGTACTCGTCCGGGTGCTGGATGTAAACCACGTCCAGGCCGAGTTCGCGGGCCTTCCGGAGGTATTTGACCTTACCCCCGATCACCGCGATCCTCGGCCGGGCGGTGGCCTGGCCTTCGGTGCGGGGTTCGGCGCGCGTGGCATCACGGGACAACTTGGTGCCTCCTCAGGCGGGGTCATCAGGTGGGGTCATCAGACGGGGTAATAGCGGCTGGTTCGATCGGCGACCGGGGCACTGACGACCGGGGCACTGACGACCGGGGCAGTGACGACCGGGATAGCGGCGAGCGCGACGCGGTCGACCTTTCCGGGGCGGTTGAGCGGCAGTTCGTCCAGCCAGACGTAGAAACGGGGAACCATCTGCGCAGGCAGGCGAGCGCGAAGCCATTCCCTGACCACCTCGTCGGGCGATCGCTCGCCGACCAGGAACGCGACCATCGCGGCACCCCCCGGCACATCCTCGCGTAAAAGCACAGCCGCGTCGACCACTCCAGGACATCCGCGGAGACAATGTTCCACCTCGCCGCTCTCGACGCGGAACCCGTTTATCTTGATCTGGTCGTCGACGCGGCCGAGATAACCGAACTCCCCGTCCTCCCGCAGCATGACCCGATCACCGGTGGCGTACATGCGCTCGCCGGGATCCGGTGCGAACGGGTCGGGGAGGAAGACGACGGCGGTGCGTCCCGGCAGCCCGAGATACCCCCTGGCCAGGCCCTCTCCGGCGAGGTACAGCTGCCCTGGCTCGCCCGGCGGGACGGGATTCAGCTCCTCGTCGAGGAGGTAGGTCCTGACCCCGCGGATCGGCCGCCCGATCGGCACCCGCCGGGGCGTCGACGCGACACAGCGGTACCAGGTGGCGGCGACCGACGCCTCTGTCGGGCCGTAGCCGTTCTGCACGACCAGCGAGCCGGCGTCCGCGAGGCCGGGACCGTCGAGCTGGGAGCCGCCGGTGATGACCAGCCGCACACCGGCCGCCGCCAGCCGGGGCAGCAGCGACCGCCCGTACGGCCCGAGCACCGCGGCCGGAACCTCCAGCGCGGTGACGCCCAGCGCGCGGACGGCGGTCAGTATCCGGCCTGCCGGGAGCTCGCCGCTCTCGGCGATCGCGACGCTGCCGCCGTGGCACAACGGCATGAGGACGTCGTGCATCGTGCTGTCCACCGTCAGCGCGGTCGTCCACAGCATGACGTCGCCCGCCCTGATCAGGTCCAGGTCCGTCAGCGAGGCCACCATCAGGTTGAAGATCCCCTGGTGTGGCACGCCCACGACCTTGGGCCGTCCGGTCGATCCCGAGGTCGTGATCGCGTACGCCAGGTCGAGCGGATGCGGCGCTGGCAGCGCCGCGGGCTCGCCGGGGGCGTCGTGTTCGCCGGGATCGTTGATGACCTGCGCGTCCGGGAGCCAGTCCGCCGGGCTCGCGACGAGAACCTGGCTCGCGCCCGCGTCGGCGAGGATCTCCCGGTTGCGGCGGGGCGGATCCTCGGGGGAGAGGGGCAGGCAGGCCGCGCCGGACCGCAGCGTGGCGACGATGCCGGTCAAGGCCGCGACGCCCTTGGGCGCGAGCAGCCCGACGACGGTGCCGGGGCGGGCTCCCCGGCGTCGCAGCCGATGGGCCAGCCGGGCGGTCATGACGTCGAACTCGGCGTAGGTCCAGGATCGGTCCGAGGTCCGGACGGCCGTGGCTGCCGGGCGAAGGCGCACCTGACGCTCGAACAGTTCGCACACCGTCAGCGCCACCGTCAGCGCCACCGTCAGCGCCACCGTCAGCGCCACCATCAGCGCCACTGCCGGGTCCTGCCGCGGGCCCGCCTCGCGCAGGCTCAACGGCCGCAGGTCGGTCCAGACCCGGTCGATGTGGGCGAGGCAGTCCGCCTTCGTGCCCGTGGTTCCCTCGACGCGCCATCCCGGCGGTACGTCGCGGCCGGTGGGCCAGATCGAGTGCTGGTCCTCCTGGTTGATCACGACGTGGAACTCTCGGTGCTCATCGTCGAACATGCCGGGCCGATCCTCCTCGGTTGGTTTCCCGCGCGGGCAGGGGTTTCAGGGGCACCGGGCGTCCAGTACCCACGAAATGGCCCGCGGCAGCGCGGCCTCCCACGCGGCGTACGTGTGGCCGCCTTCTTCCTGCTCGCACCGCACGGTGCAGCCGTGGCCGTCCAGCTCCTTCGCTGTTCGCGTGTTCGCGTCCAGTAGGCTGACGCCGTCGTCGAGGACGATGTCCGCCTCCTCGACGCCCGCGGACAGGAAGAGCCTGGCAGGCGTTTCGGCGGCCACCGCCGGGGTGAGCACGTGGTCGGTCAGGGGGCCCGAAAGGCCGACAGCGCCGTCGAAACAGTCCGGGCGGCGCAGCGCGGCGCGGACCGCGGTGATCGCTCCCAGACTCGCCCCGACCGCGGTCGCGCGGCCGGGCCGCCACCGCTCGCCCAGCCAGTCGCGCAGCGCGGGGAGCAGTTCGTCGGCGAGCACGTCGACGAACCTGTCGTCGAGCAACTCCCGCCTGCGCGCGGGCAGATCGACCGGGCTCACGAACACGGCCGCGGTCACCGGGATGCGCCCGGCCGCGGTGAGCCGGTCCAGGATGGCCGGGAGCCGGAGGATGTCGGCGAACTCGGCGCCGTCGAGGACGACCAGTGTCCGCTCCGGCGGACCGGAACTCCCCGTGGACAGGAAGAAGTCCACCCGCCGATCGCCGGTGACCAGCTTGCTCTGCCACCGCTGCCGGTCAAGGCGGTCGTCACCGGCGTGCTCGCTGAGGCTTTCCCGCAGCACCGCGGCCGCGTAGGAGACAGGCGTCCGGTTCTCCATCATGAGCCGCAGGGGCACTTCCCGGCCGAGCAGCGCCCGCACGGCCGCGGTCGCCCGCGGGACCAGCAGGGAATGGCCGCCGTGCTCGAAGAAGTCTTCCGTGGCAGGCATTGTCTGGCCGAGCACTGCGGACCAGGCCTCGGCGACGCGTGCCGCCAGGCCCGTCGCCGGGGGCGTGCCGTGGTCCTGGCGTGGTGCTGCGGCGGTGACCGGCGGCAGCGCGGTCCTGTCCACCTTGTTGTTCCCCGTCAGGGTGAAACGCGGAACCTGGATGATGCGGCTGGGAACCAGGTACGCGGGCAGCGTCTCGCCGAGCTCACGCCGCAGCGCCGCGGGGTCGACGTGAGTCGTCGCCACGACGTAGGCGACCAGCCCGGGACCGGTGTCCAGCTCGGCCCGCACGACGACCGCCGAGGTGATGCCGGGCAGACGGAGCAGCACGTGCTCGATCTCGCTCGTCTCGATCCGGTAGCCGCGGATCTTCACCTGGTGATCCGCCCGCCCGAGGAAGTCGATCGCCCCGGTGGGCAGGTACCGGCCCACGTCCCCGGTGCGGTACATGCGGGTGCCGGGCGGTCCGTGCGGATCGGGGACGAACGACCCGGCGGTCAGTCCGGGGCGGCCGTGGTAGCCCCGGGCGAGACCGTCACCAGCCAGGTAGATCTCGCCCCGCATGCCGACGGCGGCCGGTCGCAGATCCCGGTCGAGGACATACACGCTGGTGTGGGGAACGGGGTGGCCGATGGGCACCCGTCCCGTCCACGAGCGGTCGTCGAACACGGTGGCCAGCACGGTGCTCTCGGTCGGCCCGTAGGAGGCCATGACCCGGCAGCCGGGCAGGCCGTCGACGGCCGCCGTGAAGCTCTTCGGGTTGACGACGTCACCGCCGACGACGAGCTGGCGCAGCCCGGAGAGAGCCTGGATTCCTTGCTCCACCAGGAGATCGAGCTGCGGGGAGACGAGCTTGAGCGTGGTCACGCCATGGTCGCGGACCACGGCGGCCATGCCGTCGAGCAGGGTCCCGGTGTCCGTGACGACCACGCAGCCGCCGTGCGCGAGTGGCGTCCACTCCAGCACGGCCACGTCGAAGGTCAACGGTCCGGCCTGCAGGAAGACGGAGCCGGGGCCGACGTCGAGATAGCGCGGGGCGCCCTCGACGAGCCTGCTCAGCGCCCGGTGGGAAACGGCGACCGCCTTGGGGGTCCCGGTCGAACCCGAGGTGGAGATCAGGTAGGCGAGGTTGCCCGCCCGCGCACGCGGCGGCAGGTTCCCGGTCCCGTGACCGGTCAGCTCGGGGGTGTCGCGGCTGAACTCCAACGTCGGCGCGGTGCCCGCGGGAAGCCTGTTCCGCAGCCCGGGGCTGACGATCGTGAGGCTCGCGCCGGTGTCGGACAACAACATCCGGAGCCGATCGGCCGGGAAGCCGGGGTCCAGCGGAAAATAGGCGGCCCCGCACTTCGCGATGGCCAGCAGCACCACGCATCGCTCGATCGTGTGGTCCAAGCAGACCGCGACCACTCGTTCGGGTCCCAGGCCGTAGCTCAGCAGATGCCGGGCCAGCTGGTTCGCGCGGCTGTTGAGTTCCTCGTAGGTGACCACGCCCTCCGCGCCTGCCACCGCCGGAGCCTGCGGGCGAGCCGCCGCTTGGGCCTCAACCCGTTGTGCCACCGTGATTTCCGGCGCGGACGTCGTGTCGTTGCGCCCGTGCAACCGGCGGCGTTCGGTCTCCTCAAGCAGGTCGAACTCGCGCACCGGCCGGTCGGGGGCTGTCAATCCCTGCTCCAGCAGCCGGAGATACCGCGACGCGAGCGCGGCGATCGGTGCCTCGTCGAACAACGCGGGCCGGTACAGGAACGTCGCGCGGAGCCGTCCGTCGACGACCTGGCTGGTCAGCGAGAGATCGAACCGGGCGGTCACCGGCAGCTCCGGACGCCACCACGTCGGCGCCCCGGCGGCCTCCGACAGGCCGGTCCGATCACCCGCGTGGTTGATGGCGATGTCGAAGACCGGGTGCCGCCATGCGTCCGAACCGGCCTTGAGCGTGCCCACGATCTGCTCGAAGGGTGCGTCCTGGTGTGCGTCCGCGGCCATCCAGGCGTCACGCGTACGGGTGATGATCTCCCGGAACGTCCGCTCCGGCGAGGACAGCTCCACCCGCAGGATCACCGTGTTCACGAAGAAGCCGATCAGGTCCTGCAGTTCCGGGCTGGGGCGATCGGAGATGATCGCGCCGATGACGACGTCGGACTGGCCGCTGAACGCGCTCAGCACCTCGACCAGTGCCGCCGTCACCACCATGACCGGACTCGCCCGCGCCCGCCAGGCGACGGCCGTCATCGCCGTGGTGGCCTCTTTCGACAGCTCGACGACGACGGTCTTCCCCGCCGCGCCGACCGCGGCGGGCCGGGGCCGGTCCAGGGGCAGTTCCAGCCGTTCGCCGGCGGACAGCGCCTTTTCCCAGTAGCCGAGATGCGGCCGGAGCACCTCGGCGGTCAGGAATCGGCGCTGCCACCGGGCGTAGTCGCCGTACTGGACCGCCAGCACGGGAAGCCGGGGAGCCCGGTTCTCGAGCGCGGCTTCGTACAGCTCGAACAGGTCTCTCGGGAGCACGTCCATCGACCAGCGGTCCGTGACGATGTGGTGCATCGCCACGAACAAGCCGTGTCCGCCGTCCAGCTCCACCAAGACCGCCCGCAGCAGCGGTGGCCTGGTGAGGTCGAACAGGGTGGACACGGCCTGGTCGACGGCTTCCTGCCAGCCGGTCCCCGCCAAGGAGATCGGGACCTCGACCTCGTCGAGGACCTCCTGGGCGGTGGTCCCGTCCGGCTGCAGGACGAACCTCGTCCGCAGGATCTCGTGGCGGGCCAGCAGCCCGGCGAACGCCGCGGACAGCGCCGCCGGGTCCAGGTCCGCGTCGAAGCGCCAGCCGCCACTGATGTGGTACCGGTCGTCCGCCGCGTCGAGTTGACGCAACCACCACAACCGCTCCTGCCCCGTTGACAAGGGAAAAACGCGTTCCGGCTGGGCGCGGGTCAGTGGAAAAGGGTTGGACGGACGCGGATCAGGTCTCGGCATGGCTACCTACGCAGAGTTCTGGCGCTTGGTGATTCGCCTCGAGTTGGCCGGCACTTCGTCAGCCGGTGGGTCAGTTCCGCGCCGAAACGCGAGCGCTTTCCACCGCGGCCACGATCGAGCTGAGGCTGCGGAAGGTGGACTCCTTGAGCAACGACTCCGGCAGCTCGACGTCGAGGGTGTCCTCGAGGTTCAGCATGAGCCCCAAGCAGGTCACCGACGTCATGCCCATGTCCCAGAGGCAGTCTTCCGGGCCGAGGTCGTGGCCGTGGACGGCGAGGTTGAGTTGCTGCTCGATGACCTTCCGGACGGCGTCTTCGATGGCGGTCTGGGAGGTGGTCATCGCCGGCCACCTTCGATTCCGGCGCTCACCGGCTGGGCCTGCGGGGCGGAAAGTCCCCGATGGCGGCGCAGATAGCGCGCGATGCGCCGCGCGCCGAGCAGGCTTCCCTGTACGTACCAGAGAATGTCCGGGCCGAGTGCGTAGTCGATGCCCAGTTTGTCGTAGGTCTGCACGGCCATGTTCCGGTAGTAGTCGGAGATCTGCGCCGTGGTCATCTGCGGAGCGGCCTGCGCCCCCGTTTCGAACCAGGCGGCGAGGTTGTGCTTGACGTACTCGTCGATGGACCACTCGATCGACCTGGTCACGATCGGCTTGCGCATCGGGGCGAACATCGGGTCGATGATCCCGGGCTTTCCCTGCAGCTCGTCCGCGACGTGCTCGGCGAGCAGCGGCGCGCAGTGGAACCCGTCGCGATAGGTGCCGGTCATCAGGTACAGGCCGGACACCGGCAGCCACCCGATCAGCGGGAAGCCGTCGAGGGTCACCGGACGGTTTCCGGCGAGCCACTGCTCGACCTCGTGACCGGCGACCCGCTCGTCGAGCTGCTGCATCGAGTACTGGGCGAGGAAACGGACATCGGCCATCCACGTGACGCCGGAGATCTGGTCCACCAGGCGGTTGGTGGCGCCGTAGTACTCGCGTCCGTCACCGGCGGGCACGACGTGCAGCCCGCAGGCGAAACCGCGGTTCGGGGTCCGGACCACGCTGGTGAACGGTTCACCCCCGGTGCGCTTGGCGACCATCGCGAACCCCAGGCCCGGGATGGTCGGCATCATGTCGAACTCGTTTTCGGCGTTGTCGTCGAACGCCGTCCGCGCCAGCGACTCGCTCCAGGCACCCGCGGCGACGACCACCTTGCCCGCCTCGATGAGGTGACCGTCGTCCAGCTCGACCCCGCTCACGACGTCGCCGCTGCTCACGATCCTGCGCACGGTCTGGTCGACCATGGTCATCCCGGCCGCGCGCACTCGCACGTCCAGTGCGGCCAGCACGCCCCTGGCGTCCACGGCCCCTTCGGTCGGCAGATGGACGGCCCGCAGCGCCCGGGATTCGAGCCTGGGCTTGTAGCCGGGGATGTCGTTCGGGTCGATCTCCGACCACGGCTTCTCGTACTCCTTGAGCGCGTCGATCATCGCGGCGAAGTTCACGTCGTCCAGATCCGCGCCGATGGAGTTGAGGATCACGTGCGACTCGGTGGCGACCTGCAGCGGACGGCCGGTGGGCGAGTCCTTTTCGAGCCGCTCCAGCACACCCGCCCAGCGGTCGTGCGCGGCGATCCCGAGCTCGAACCTGATGCGCGAGGCGTCGGTGCGGAGGGACTCCGTGGTCACCTCGCCGAAGCAGCCGAGCATCGCGCCGGCGGCCTGGCTGGCACCCGCTTCACGGGCACGGGGGCCGACCACGACCACGGTGCCCACCTGGCGCTCGATCAGCTCTTCTGCCAGGAACATGCCGAGCGCGCCATTGCCCACGATTACTATGTCGGCCTTGGTCGGTCTTTCGGTTCGAGAACTACTTTGTTCCGCCACAAGAATCCCCTAATAGAATAGAGTGTCAATGCGCGCCGGCGACTGCCAGGTAATGATCGGACGACGAAGTGCGCGAGCAGCTGCGCGCTGTCGTGACCCGTCCGGATCTTTGGTGCAATAAAGGTGAAGCTGCAAAAGGAATAGGGTTCACCGAGGGCGCGAACAGTTCCGGCACTGGTCTCGTTGAGCAGCCCATGCTCATCCCCAGTGTGGTCTTATGCAGGCCCTCCCCATTGCCGCACTCCACGCGCTATCGACGCTAGCTCACCTCGCGGGCATCTGCAAGCATCTCAACGGGGGTTAGCGCACTTGGTCTAGTGCTGATTATCAGGTGCCGCAACGATGTTCGAGTGGTCTGGGTGGATACGGCGCAGGTCCGGTCGCGGCACCTAAAAGATATGACGATTCAATGTCTTGGCAAGCCGCTTGTCGCTATTGTGGATCTTGTCCCAGGAGTACTTTATCGAAAAAGGCCAGGTAGGTCGCCGTGGCAAACTTTCTTGCTTGTTGTCAAGTAAAAAAGGAGGGTAGCTTGGTAGCAAGAGTGAAAGCTTGGAGGCGCGGTGTTGCAGATTCAGCTCGGACACGAACGTCCGGTGGATCCGGCGAACGACTGGCTCGAGCGCTCCCGTGTCGGGAGCTGGCCGGGAATGTCGGAGGAGCAGGCGTGGATCACCGGCCGCGGGGTCTGGGTGTTCAACACCGACCGGGCGCTGCGGCAGGACGAGGTCCAGATCGTCGATCCGTCGGGGACCGTACTGGCGGTCGCGCGGATCGACGGCATCACCAAATGCGGCGACCGGCACTACGCACTGGAGGGCAGCTTGCTCCTCGGCGACCCGCGCGTCGGCAACCCCACTCCGACACCCCATCCGTCACGCAATGCGGTGGCGTACTTCGACGACTCACCCCGGCTCCGGCGATAGCCTGCCGGAAGCCGGGTTCCCAGCTGGTGGAGAGCGGACACCAGGATGTGGACACCGGAGCCGAAGACTGAAGCCGCTGACGGGGTGCTCTCGGCAGGGTCGTCGTGCCTGTGCCCCGTCGCCGCCACCCGCGGCCAAGCGGGTGGCGACGCACCGGCATCTGCCCGCTACGTCCCGGTACTCACGGCCGGGGCCGGAGGTGAGCCAGGATCACCAGATCCGTACTTCGCACACCCGGACATCGGGCAGACTCCTGCCCCAGTTCCTGTCCAGCGTTTCCGTGTAGTACCGGCCGCCGTCCTCCCAATTGACCATCACTTTGTTGTTGCCCGACGAGAAACGGTAAACGCCACCGATATTCACCGCCGTCACACCGGCACTGGCGAAGCACTTGCTGTAGCCCAGCCCGCCGCCGACCGAGACGTCCAGCTTGAGGAAGTCGGTCCGGTTACCACAGGCGGGTGAGGTAATGGCGAAGGCCGAGGTCGCCGGAGACAGGACGACCAAGGCGAGCGCGGCCGTGGTGCCGAGGGTAAGTCTCTTGAGAAGCGTTCGCATGAGTGGGAATTCCCATCTTGGGTAGTGGCGGGGTGCGCGGGCCGCGACCTCCGCCGACGGGAATTTTCGCGCGTCGCGCTTCTCGTGCACTACCTCGAGGGCGTCAACCTGCCCATCGGGGTAACCGGAGTTGTCCTTTTGTCCCAAAGCAACCTCCGCGTACCGATGGACGTCACTTCCTAGGACAGCTCGAATCTGCTTTGGTCACGAAAGGGTGCGGAAGTCATGCCGAATCGCCTTCGGAGCTTCACGGTGTTGCTATCTCTGCTGACCGCAGGGGCTCTTGCCCCCGCGGTTCCGGCCTCGGCGGTCATCGGTGGTTCCGTGAGTACGTACGGGCCGTGGGCGGTGCGTATTCTGCTGGACGGGAACGCGGAGTGCACGGGAACCGCTGTCGATCGTGAATGGATCCTCAGCGCGTCCCACTGTTTCTTCGAACAGGGCGAACCCGTCGCCGATTCCCGCCTCGAATTCCGCGTCGGCAGCCTGGATCAACGCACTGGAACACCGGTGCGTCCGGTGAAAGGCGGCAGGCGGGGCAGCGCTGACGCCGACATGATGCTGGTCAAGGTGCCGCCGATGACCGTGACTCCGGCGAAGCTCCCGGCTTCGAACGCCGTTCGGCCAGGGCAGGCAGTGCGGCAATACGGCTGGGGCGCGACCTGCGAAGGAGATGAGAACGCTTGCCAGTCCGACGTGCTTCGGCAGTCCGATCTCCGTGTGCTGAACGCCGCAGACAAGCGGTGCGCGGGTTTCGCCGCCCCTGGCGGAACCGACTTCTGCGCGGTAAGCGTCTCCGGTGTCCCCGCGGGGGGTGACTCCGGCGGCCCCGTCATGGCAACGGGTCCGGGACGGGGTGACACCCTTGTGGGGGTGCTGTCCGGCTCGGATCGCAGCAAAATCGCCGGGATGGGCGATGTCTCACGCCAGCTGGGCTGGATCCGGGACACGATTCGCCACTGACCGGCCGAACCCGAGGTGTCAGGGGCCCAGGTTTCGCAGAGCCTGGGTGAAGGCGTATCGAGAATGCCAGAACAAACCGTTCGAGCTGGTGACCTTGAGTTCGCGGGGCACGGCGTGGGGCGCCAGCCAGAGCTGGAGTAGCCCCTTCTCCGTGACTTTTCGCCCGGTTTCATCAGTCTCCAGCGCTGGCTTGCTCCGGTGATATCTGACGCGGTAGCTCGTCTCGGCCTCGAGCGAGATCGGAAGGTCACCGATGATCGTGTCGGGCCAAGTGAATACCCGAAGCTCGCCACCGGACGAGTCATAGCTGACCTCGACGACGTCGACGTAGTCGGCCGCGGCGAGAACGGGGGCTTCCTCGAACGTCTCGACGCGTAAAACGACCCGGTCGGTCGTCGTGCCGGTCCGGCACCTGAGCTGTCCCTGAACGCGGTTCAGGATTCCTTCACGGGTCTTCGCCGACTCGTCAGGATGCACGCGATCCGGTCCGCGGAGAGAGAAATGCTGGAACCGGACGTCGAACGTGACCTTGAGGCACGAGAGCGGCGCTGTCTTCGAGTCTTCGAGCAGGGGGTGGGCTTCGGGCACGATCACGACGGTAGGACGACGTGAAGGTGCTTTGCCGTCCCTTGGGCGAGGTTCGAGTCGTACGGTCAGAATTCCCTGGCCGAATTGCCTTGGGGCGACTGTCCTGAGACAGAAAAAGATTACGAGTCACCCGCTTCGAGTGACTCCTAATCCTGATGTGCCCTCGGCGGGGCTACCAAAGGATGGGAACGGGGCCGACCAGGGACCTTTCAGTGGCACGTTGGTCGTCGAGGCGAGCTTCGAACTTCCGGGCTCAGGTGGGGGCCCGGCATGAGCGCCAGTTCGCGGACGGTTGCTCGGTTTGTCACGGTCACGATGGGGATGGTCATCGGGCTCACATTCCTGTTCGGGTTTGGAACGTCCTCAACCTGGCGTTGAAGCTTCAAGTGCCGGCGTTCGTGGCGCCGCTGGTGGCGCCCGCTGTTGACCTGACGGTGCTGGGGTTGCTCGTCGGCACGCGGCACCTGGCGCTGTCCGGGGCCAGCGAGGAGGTGCTGCGGCCGGCACGACGTCTGCTGTTGGCGGCGTGCATGGTGACCCTTTGTTGAACGTCGCCGATCCGGTGTTCGCTGGTCAGTGGGGTAAGGCCGCGTTCGACACGGTCGGACCGCTCCTGCTTGTCGGGGTGCGTGAAGCGGGTCCAGGCCTCCTTCGAGCGCTGAGCGCGACGAACCCCAACCGCGGATCAGAACCGCTGTCCAAACCCTCGTCAGCAGCCCCGACGAAGGCCCGCGCGGAACAGGTGGCGGGTCCGCGCCGCTGCAGTGTGACTGGCATGTGGAGGCGCCATCCCGCCGCTTGGTCGGGGATCTTGACGAGGAGCTCGTGCAGCGGGCTCATCTGGCTACGGAGGGGCTCGCTCTCGGCCGAGGACGCGACACCGGCGAGGACGGCGAACGGGTGTGTGCCGACATGAACCCCAACGCTCGGCTCCGACCGGAGGTTCTTCAACCACGCCGGGTCCTCGTCGGTGCCACCCTTGGAGGCGAGAACGACGAAGTCATCCCCGAGGCTCCCTAGAACCGACAGGGTCCTGACCGGCTTGTCGTTGACGGGGAAGACGGCCGAACATGCCATCCTATTGAGCTATGTCTCCGGTGCAGCGGCTTGACGGCGCGGGATGGACCGACCAGCGCCGGAAGCTTCATGCGCTGCTAGCCGAGCGCATACAGCTCCTGGCTGACTACTACGAGTCGGCCGTCTATTTCTTGCGTACACCGAGTGCGCCCGCTCGGATGTCTCACTTGGGTCACGCCATCCGAGAACTGTGCAACCACATGCCAGACGCTGTGAACGTGGTCCGGTTGGACCGCAGCAACACGGAGAACAAGGTTCCGGCCCTGGCGAACGCGTGGGAAAAGGCCGGCTTGCCCGATGACGTGGACGATCTTCCCGCATGTCCTGCACCCGGAGGTGCATCTGACGGGTGTCATGTCCCGCGTTCCGTAGCAGCTGCCGCGGCGGATCTCGTGGTATCCACGCGGATACGCGGAAACAACCGTCGCCGTGCTGCCTTGATGATCGTGGACCCGCACGCTCCCGAGGGGCAGACCGCGGCAGAAAATGACCCCACGGTGATCCGCTGGGCTAAAATTGTTAATCGGCAGTTTGCCTGGGTGCACGAATTCGATAAGAAACCTCCACATGTCACGGAAGATCAGCTAATTGAGGACTTCGTCTTCCTGGAAGAGGTGATGAGAGGGGTGCTCGCACCGTTGGACGTCGTGGCAGACCTGGATGACTTGCTTGCGCAAACCCGACCAGCACCCGCGGCGCCCGAGCGCCCGGATGGCGGCGGTGTAGAAACGGCCACCGGTGACGACGACGGTGCAGCCAACCCGGATGGCGGGCAATGATGGCTGAGCAGCAAGAGGCTGTTTGGCCCGCGCCGACCCAGGAACAGCTGGATCGAGCGGAGAGCCTGGTATTGCACCCGCGCCGGCTGCTGTATTTCCTTGAGAGGCTCGATAATCCGCTCTGGCTGGCTCCGCTAGCAGCTCGCGGGTGGTTCGACGCGGAGCGCATACCCGAGCCTGCCGTCGACGACGCTGGAATCGCTCAGATCAGCGATTGGCCTCCGGCCGCATACCTGGCTCGGGTGGCCGGGAGCGTGCCGGAGACAGCCGAGGGCATCATCGAGACGATCGGGGGTACCACCAACCCGCTCGTTCAGCGGCACCTCGTGACGGCTCTGCTGGCCTTGCCGCCGCAGAGAGCCGCCACGTTTGTCGGCGCCGTGGTGTCGTGGATACGCGGTCCGTACGCTGCTTGGCTTGACGAACGCGCCCTGACGAGCTTGACCACGGCATTCCTGCAGCTTGCCGACACGGACGCGGGCGAAGTGCTCGCGTTGGCCTTGCTGAACGCCGTACACGACGAGTATGTCCTTGGCGAGCTAGCTCAGGCGCTCAGCGAGCCACTGGCAGAGTCCGGCCCAACCAGCGTCGGAATCTTCGCCGACGCGCTCAACCAGCGCGCCGATGCCAACCATCACCTGGACTTGGTCAACTTCGGCCGGGTGTCGATTGGAGCACACCGAGGAAACCAGCACCTCGATGGTGACACGGACCCTCTGATCGATGGGCTGCGTGACGCTGCCCTGAATTGCACGCGCAGAACCGGCCAGCCAGACGTCATGAATGAGTTGCTGAGCCGGCCAGACGCGATCTACCGGCGGATCGCCTACCATGTCGCCACAGTCGTGATCAACGAGTTTGGCGGAGACGCTCCGCAAGCAGATCAGGGCCCGGCCGATTCCTTCGTGGCGCTACGTGCTCGTGGGAGAGACTGCGTGATGAGCGCTGCCGCACTGGCCGACTCGTCCACCCTGCTGGAGTACGGCCAGCTGGTCCACGCGATGCTCCCCTACCTCTCGGCTGCCGACCTGGAGACACTGGCCGAGTGGGTGCGTGCGGGTCCGGAGCTGAGCGACGACGAAGTGCAACGGTTGAGTGCATTCGAGGGCGGCTCGAGTGACGACGTGGTTGGCGCGTTCGCCGACCGGTGGCGCGCGGAGCGGCTTACCCTGTTCGGCCCCGACAACCTTCCGCCACCGCTCCGGCAGATCGCGGACGAGCTCACAGCGCGAGGCATTGAAAGGCCGCAGCATCCTGGGCTAAGTCATGTGACGTCCTCCTGGCCCAGGTCGCAGTCTCCGCTGTCAGCCGACGAGGTGGCGAGCATGCCGGTTGCGCACCTCGTTACCTGGCTGGCCGACCATCCACCGTCGCAGCGGTCATGGTTCGACAGCCCCGAATCGTCCCTCGCCGACCAACTCGCGGAGGACGTTCGATCTCGACCCGCCGAGTACACCGCCTACGCCTCACCGTTCGCGACCTTGGCGCCACTCTATGTATCCAAGCTGCTTGCTGGACTCGAATCCGCCATTCATACCTCCGGCGCGAACCGTCCGGACGACGAGCCACCGTCGTTGGGCCTTGTGTGGTCCAACCTGCTGGACGCCAGCGCCATCATCGCGGATCTCCCGGACACCGGCGAACCTGATGCGCGGCACGCGCCCGACTCGCCACGATGGCTACACCGGAGCCTGGCCCGCCTGATCGACACAAGCCTCACCGTAACCGCCTCCGGGCTCACACTCGATCACGCCGACGGTATCCTCGCGATCCTCACGCAGCTGCTCGACAGCCCCGATCCCACGCGCGCCGATGAGGCCGACGACGCCGCTACCTCCGATCCCACGTTCCGATCAATCAACTCGGTGCGAGGGGTGGCTATGAACGCGATCATGGCGTTCATCGGGTGGTGGCACCGGCAAGGTGGCACGGAAACGTCCCTCCCGGCGCAGGTCACCACGCTGCTGGATCGTAACCTGGACGTCAGCCTCGATCCCTCGCCGGCGATCCGTTCGGTATACGGGCAACACATCCTGCAGTTGCACCACCAGATGCCGACGTGGACACGCGCGCACATCAACGAGATCTTCGGCCCCACAGAAGCTGCGGCTACGTTGCCGACCGACCATCAGCAACCGACGCAAGACGCTGCACTCACGCTCGACCGGCGGCTTGGCCAGGTCGCGTTCGACACCTACCTCTTGTCCGACGACCCGTACTCCAGTACATGGGACTTGTTGCAGCCGCACTACGAGTCCGCGCTCCACGCACTATCGAAGCCGCCGCGAGGGCGCCGAGGGAGTGCACGGGACACCCGGCAGAGGCTGCTGGACCACATCCTGTTGTTCGTCGTGTGGGACGTCCTGAACGTCGAGGACCCGCGCCTGAAACCGGTCTTTCGCTCTCAGTGGGCGGGCGACGCATTCATGCAACTCGGCTTTGCCCTGCAACACTCGACGTCTGTCGACGAGGGCACCGCCGATGGTCTGCGCAGGATCTGGACATGGTGGCGGAAACGAGCCGAGCGACGAACCGGAGACTCGGCTGGAGCTGCGCGCATGGTCGCCGGCTTCCATCGATGGTGGCACGCGAGCAAACTCGGGGCAGACTGGGAGTTCGACGAACTACTCGCCGTTTTGAAACTATCACCGCGCATTGAAACACCGGCAACGATCATTCAGGACATGGTTAAGAAATTTGGAGGACGTGAAAAGGAAGCACTGGAGGCAATCGAGACAATTCTGGGCCATGCGGGCAGCGACCAGCAACGGTACTACGCCGCAGGGAAGGCTGAGCAGATCCTGCGGGCCTTGAGCCGCAATGAAGGCGCGGAGATCAGGAGGCTCACCCAACGATTCTTGCAAACGCTGGCCGCCTGGGGCATGATCGAACTCGCCCAAAAAATTGTCGCAGAGTCTGAATAGACCAAAGTGCGCATTCATGTCGATACGGGGCTTCGGGTTCGGCCTTCGGTGAGGTGGCGGGGTTCATTGAGGTGATCTCACCAAGATCGGGCGGGTTTGGGCCGGGTGGTGCTGGATCCGTGTGGTGGCAAGGGGAGTCGGTGTGAAGACGGGCGTGGAGTCCCTGGTAGAAGAACGCTCGCCACAGTGATCTCCGCCCGAAGGACTCCACGTGATCGCCTATCGTGCCATGCTCGACGTGCCACGCACACTTGCCCAGTACCTCAGTCAACTCCTCAACGCCGAGCGTCGCGCGCGGGGTACCCGACGCCGCAGCCGCGCGTTGACCTGCTTTCAGCAAGCGGTCTTCGGGTTGCGCTGGTTTCGGGAGGACCGCGATGTGGCCGCGCTGGCGCGGGACTGCGGCATCTCCCGGGCGACCGGCTACCGCTATCTGGACGAGGTCATCGACGTGCTCGCCGCTCAAGCCCCGGATCTGCACGAAGTGTTGCGACGCGCCAAAGACGACGGTCTGACCCACCTGATCCTGGACGGCACACTGTTCCCCTGTGATCGGCTCGGCGAGCAGACCACCAGCGTCAAAGGCGAGCAGATCGACGCCTGGTACTCCGGCAAGCACCGCGAACAGGGAGAAAACATCCAGGCACTGAGGGAACCCAACGGGTTCCCACTCTGGTGTTCCGAGGTCGAACCGGGTTCGACCCACGACATCACCGCGGCCCGAGAGCACGCTGGCTCGGCCGCCGCGATCACGCATTGCTGCTGGTGGCATGCCAGACCGGGCTTCGAGTGTCCGAGCTGATCGGGCTGGCTCGAGACGACGTGCACCTTGGAGCGGGTGCCCATGTCCGCTGCACAGGGAAGGGACGCAAGGACCGACTCACCCCGATATCGCGGCAAACCGTTGCGGCACTGCGTGTCTGGATGAAGGAATCCGGCGGAGAGCCCGCAGATCCTCTCTTCGCCACCAGACCAGGTCACCCGCTCTCGCGTGACGCCGTCGAGAAGCTCGTGGCCAAACACGCCGCCCTCGCCGCGAGCAACACCTCGACCCTCGCTGGCAAACGCGTCACCCCCACACTCTTCGCCACACGGCTGCCATGGCATTGCTGCACGCCGGTGTCGACACCTCTGTCATCGCGCTCTGGCTCGGACACGAAAGCCCGAGCACCACACAGATTTATCTCCACGCCGACATGACCATCAAGGAACAGGCACTCGCCCGTGTCAGACCACCCAACACCGCACCAGGTCGATACCGTCAGCCCGACGGCGTGCTGAAATTCCTCGAAGAGCTCTGACCACAGCAGACCCGGGGTTATGCCGACCGAGTCCGCCCGATCACCCGCCGCCGCCAGCAAGTTTCAGGCCGAGGTCGGTATAACCCCGCAGGCGGCATAAGCCGAGGCTTTTTTCAGGAACGCGATATCCTTGTCCTGATCGGCAACTCGTCGCCGCAACGCCTGCAGTTCGGCCCGCTCCGACGCTGATAGCGGCTCGTCTCCGAGTGCTTCTGCCGCCCCGGCCCGGCGGCGTTCGTCTTTGACCCAGACGCTCAACATTCCCGGGTCGATTCCCAACTCACGGGCAACCTCGGCGATCGTGCGGGCGGTGTCGATCACGCGATGCGCCGCCTCGACCTTGTACTCGGCCGTGTACGACCGACGCTTCCGGGAAGACATAACGGACATCCTGCCAGCGGGGCTGAGCCCTGCTAAATCGGTGTCCACTCTCCGGGGGGAACCTCAAAGTGCCGTGGTGGTTACCGACCACGCCGGCCCACTGCGTTGCCTGCCTCGTGGTGAAGTTCAGTTCTTTGGTCAACCATGCCGCCACTACGTGATGTCCGAGCAGGGCGTGCGGCACCCCATGACGGTCCGGATCATTCATGAGGAGTCGCGAGGCCACTAGCCCGTTGGCGCGCATAGCATCCGCCAACGGTGGAACACGGACACTGAACGACGGACTACATTTCGCACCGGCACGTTGATCTCCCCGCAGTGGGTGCTCACCGCGGGACATTGCGCGGTCGGCGTCAACGGCACGACGGAGGTGCCGGACAAGATCCGGATCGGCAGCCTGAGCATGTCCGGGGGCGGGACGCTCGCTCATGCCGCGGCCGTGTACCCGCATCCGACCGCGAAGCTCGAACCCTGTGGGGGCGGCAGCGCGAGCTACTGCTTTTCCGGGGTGGACCTGGCCTTGATCAAGCTGACCGCGCCGGTGAAACAACGGCCCCTGGTGCCGGCGAGCCACATTCCAGCGCTCGGCACCGACGTGCGGCTGCTGGGCTGGGGCGTGATCCCCGGACCGAACGGGGAGCACCCGGCGGTCCCGGATCGGCTGCACGAGGTCACTTTGCCGACCAGTCCTGCCGACAAGCCTGACCGCCTGACCTTCGTGGACAAGGTGGGTCGTGGGAACTCGCCGGGCGACTCCGGTGGGCCCAACGTCGTCGTTACCCCGGCCGGGCGGCGGCTCGCCGGGGTGACCTCCGGCGGGATCGTGTACCCCGACGGTTCGCACCTGAGCATGAGCACCGACGTGAGCCGGTATCTGCCGTGGCTTTATCAGACCCAGTTGGGATAACTAGGCTGTGTTCGCCCTCGCCCCGTCGAGCTGGGGATCAGCCTCCTGGCGGGTACGGAGTCTGTTCGGATGCCGAACGCGAGGAAGACGACCGTCGTTCACGCGGATCGGTGTTGTAGTACTTGTTGACGGCGTCGATGCGGGACACCGCACCGAGCTTGCCGAACACGTTGTAAAGGTGCCGCTTCACCGTCGCTTCGGAAATGCTCAGCCGGGTGGCGATCTGGGAGTTGCTCATGGCCCGCGCGGTCAGCTCCAGCACTTCCCGTTCCCGGGTGGAGAGGACGTCAGGCTCCGGCTTGTCGTTGTGCAACAAGGACTCGCGGGAGACCGACAGGATGACCTGGTCGGGATTCCGGGTGGCGTTGCGGACCGCGCTTAGCAGCTCCAGCCGGGTGACACTCTTGAGCAGGTAGCCGCCGACGCCGAGGCCGATCAGCCTGCTCACCAGCGCCGAGTCGTCGTGCATGCTCAGGATGATGATCTTCGTCGCGGGGGAGATCGCGCGGATGCGAGCCGCGGTCTCGAGTACGTGCGCGCCGGGCATCTCGACGTCCAGCAGTACGACGTCCGGGCGCTCCCGCTGGATCACCTCTACCCCGGAATCGCCGTCAGCGGCCTCGCCGACGATGTCGAAGTCCGCCTCGAACTGGAGGATCTGCCGGACTCCGTCCCGGAACAGCGCGTGGTCGTCGACGAGCACGACTCTCATCGGGGTCTCAGGCACAATCGTCGGTTCCGGGTCGGAGCGGGATGAGCAGTTCGACCCGCGTGCCCCTGCCGAGCTGACTCATGATCACGACGTCTCCCTCCAGCAGTGACGCGCGTTCGCGCATCGATGACAGCCCGGCGTGGGAGCTGCTGCACGGTCTTCCGGCCAGGTCGGCTCCGACGCCGTCGTCCTCGATGAACGCGTACAGCTCGTTCGGCGTGATGTTCACCTGTGTCAGCAGTCTCGTCGCGCGGGAGTGCAGTACCGCGTTGCGGATCGCCTCCCTGATGATCAGGAACGCCTCGCCCCGGACTTCCGGGGACAGATTGAGCTCGTCGCCATTGACCCGCAGGTGGTAATCCATCCGGGCAGGTTTGTTGCCTTCGAGGTAGCTCTGGAGTGAGCGCTCCAGGCCATCTTCCGGCTCCCAATTCCGCAGATCCGATACCAGGGTGCGGACATCGTTCAGCGCGTACCGGAGAACCACCTCCGCCCGGTCGACGCACTCGTCGGCCCGCATCGCCTCGGTTGCCCGGATGGCCGTGGAGAGTTCGACCTGACGATGCGCCGCGGCGACGTTACCGCCGATCCGGTCGTGTACTTCGCGACTGATTCGCTTGCGTTCCCGCAAGTGGGACTGCTCGATGCTGTTCAGCAGGAAACCCATGTAAGAACTCGAGGCCATCCGGATGCGCAAGGTCACCAGTTTGTTCGTGGCGAGCGAAAGGGCCAAAAGCGCTTCGGCGGGTTGATCTTCGGACGTGAGCTGGCCCGCGGCGATGGTGGTGATCACCTCGAACAGCACCATCGCGGCCCGCAGCGATTCACTCGGATGGATGTGGTTCGACGCACGGGAGGTGCCGATGTCCTTGGACAGAGCCAGTTCGACCAGTGGCTGCCCGCGCAACGACCGGGCGACGTCCCCGATGATCACCTCTGCCTGGCGGAAGCATTCACCCTGGGTTTCCGGATCCTTGAGCAGGCGGCTGCCCATCAGATGAAGTTTCTCTCGGTACCGGACCAGGATGGATGCGCAGGATTTGTCCAGAATGTCCGCTGCGATAGTGGACGGCGAAACTCCCATATCGGACTCATCCCCCAAGTATTGTCCGCGGGCGCGCCTTCTCAGCCCCCTTGAGGTCAGCGTCGCTGCGTTACCTTAACATGGGCGCGTCCTGGCCATTCGAATGCTGATAACGATTGTATGACGATCGGGTCAACTAGACAGGCAGAACGGACAGGGTGGCTGCGTATTGCGTGGCCATGAACGCGCGGTAGGGGTTTCGCGGATGTGCGCCTCGCATGTGGACCAGCGCGAGAAACGTGACACAAAAGGAGCCCGCGAGCATCACGGTGGCGGAAACGCGCATGGCTGGTACCCAGTTCCACGCGACAATGGCGAACGAAGTGGCGACACACAGTGCGCAGGCGGCCACTACAACGCTTGCCGCTCGTTTTCCGAAAATAACCACCAACGTCCGGCGGCCCGCCAGTTTGTCACCGTGGACGTCGGAGAAGTCCTTGGCGACCGAGCCCACGCAGCCCATCCACGCGGACATCGCCGCAGTCAGCAGAAGCAAGCTGGGATTGGGAAGTTCTCCGCCGCCGAGCAGGAAGCCGGCCAGGAACGTCAGCGCTCCACCGAGGGTGGCGACGGCAGCCGCGCCGAGATAGTGCCGTTTGAAACCGAATCCGGGTGCCGAGTAGAGGTAGCCCAGTGCCAGCATGGCCACTACCAAGAGGGTGAACAGCGGTCCGGTCCACAGTCCGCTGAGCACTGCTGTTGTGGCGAAGCCCCGGCACCACTTCAAGGCGACGGTCTGCGGCAGGTGACCCTGCGCGATCGGGCGGTTCTTCTCCGACGCCTGGTCTTCGACGATGTCGGCCGAGCCGTTGAATAGGTACACAAAGACCACGGCGCAGCCCCAGGACAGTATTCCTGGGAGTAGCGTCTCCGGCGCGACGCCATGCAGCCAGGGGGCGGCGAGTGCGGCACCCGCGATCAGCCGGACGAAGAAGATCAGTTGAACGACCGGGCGTGCCTCGAGCAAACAGTCGCGCAGCGTGTCCGCGAATGCGCTGGGGGCGACTGCGGTCCAGGTGCGGCCGGTCGGTTTGGTTGACATTCGGCTCTCCTTTTGTCGTCGGTGGCTGATCTGCGACGTCCGCAACTTCCGTGGTGCGGTTATCGGTGCGGTACAGATCTATCCCGTGATGGCGGAGTCAAGAAGAGTCTTGCGACGTAGCATCGCTACAACCTTCGGCCCATTCCTGGCGGTCGACCGATTTATTGTGCGACTCGTGTTGATCAGTTAATCGGAAATGCATTGGCACTTTGATGTCAGCGTGGATCTCTTTTATTTCGGTGCGGACAATTGCAGGCTCTGCGGTACACAAATCGTCGAGAAGAAGTTCTGCGTAACCGTAGGGAGATGCTCGTGGCCACATCGGGTCTTAGGCCGGTTTCCATGCTCGACGTTCCCGCCGACACGCGGCGAGGCGGCGAGATCCGAACGCTTTTGTCGCCCCGCACCATCGGATCGACGTCAGGGTTCATGGGGGTGGCGACCATCGCACCCGGCGACTACATCAGCTCGCACCTGCACCCCTATTCCGAGGAATTCGTCTTCCTGGTCCGCGGCGAACTGCGGTGCGACCTCGGCGACGAGGCCGTGGAACTGACCGCAGGCCAGGGACTGCTGGTGCCGAAGGAAACGCCGCACCGGCTGGTCAACACCGGCACCGTCGAGGCGTTCCTCGTTTTCCACCTCGGCCCGCTCGCACCCCGGCCCGAGCTCGGTCACGTCGACCTGGAGGAGCACATGGATCAGCGAGTGCGGTCATGACCGGCCGGAGAGTGGCCGTCACCGGCGTCGGGGTGGTGGCGCCCGGCGGCATCGGTGCCAAGGAGTTCTGGTCGCTGCTGGCCGACGGGCGGACGGCCACCCGGCGCCTCACCCGCTTCGAGCCCTCTTCGTTCCGTTCCCAGATCGCCGCCGAATGCGACTTCGACGCGGTGGAGCACGGCCTGACCGCCCGCGAGCTCCGGCGGATGGATCTGTACGTGCAGTACGCGCTGGTCGCCGCGCGTGAGGCGGTGGATAACTCCGGACTCGACTGGGCCGCCATCGACCTCAACCGGGTCGGCACGTCCATGGGCACCGCGGTCGGCGGCACCGTGCTGCTGGAGGACGAGTATTTACCGGCTTCGGACAACGCCACCCGGTGGTCGGCCGATCAGAGGTTCCTGCGCCCGTTCATGTACGACGCGCTGGTCCCGAGCAGCTTGGCCGCGGAGATCGCCGCCGCTTTCCGAGCGGGCGGGCCGGCCGCGGTCGTATCCACCGGCTGTACGTCGGGGCTGGACGCGATCGGTCATGCCTGCGCGGTGATCGCCGACGGCGAAGCCGACGTGATGCTCGCGGGAGCGGCCGAATCGCCGATCTCGCCGATCTCGGTCGCCTGTTTCGACGCCATCAAGGCGACCTCGCCGAACAACGCCGAACCCGCCACCGCTTCGCGGCCGTTCGACCGCAGGCGCGACGGTTTCGTGCTCGGCGAGGGTGCGGCGACCCTGGTGCTCGAGGAGTACGAGTCCGCCCGGCGGCGAGGCGCGCATATCTACTGTGAGGTGTCGGGTTTCGCCAGCACCGGCAACGCCCACCACATGACCGGCCTGACCGCCGAGGGCATCGAGATGTCCGAGGCGATCGACCGCGCGATGCGCCAGGCCCGGCTCAACCCGGACGACATCGACTACATCAACGCGCACGGTTCCGGCACCAAGCAGAACGACCGGCACGAGACGGCGGCGTTCAAGCGCAGCCTCGGCGAGTCGGCCTACCGGACACCGGTGAGCTCCATCAAGTCGATGGTCGGCCACTCGCTGGGCGCGATCGGCTCGATCGAGGCGGCGGCCTGTGTGCTGGCCTTCGCCAACGACGCGGTGCCACCCACGGCCAACCTGCATGAACCGGACCCCTTGTGCGACCTGGACTACGTGCCGCTGGAGGCCCGCACCGCGCACCTGGACCACGTGCTGACAGTGGGCAGCGGGTTCGGTGGCTTCCAGTCGGCGCTGGTGCTAAGCAGGGAGCTGGTGAACCGATGAGCTTCCGGATGGTGATTTCGGGGATCGGTGCGGTCACTCCGATCGGCGCCAGCACGGCGACGTACTGGGATGCAGTGCGCAAGGGCGTATCGGGGCTGGGCTGGATCAGCCGGTTCGACCTCACCGACTACCCGTGCCGGGTCGGCGGTGAAGTGCACGACATCGACCTCGCCGAGTACGTCCTGCCGCGGATCGCCGCGCAGACCGACCGATGGACGCAGCTGGGCCTGGTCGCCGCGGGTCAGGCGCTGGAGGACTCGGGGCACGAAAGCCCGGGGGAGTCCGCGTACGACACCGCGGTGATCACGGCCAGCAGCTCCGGCGGCAACGAGTTCGGCCAGCGCGAGATCCACAAGCTCTGGTCGGACGGCCCGCACGCGGTGGGCGCCTACCAGTCCATCGCGTGGTTCTACGCGGCGACGACCGGTCAGGTGGCGATCAAGCACGGCGCCAAGGGGCCCTGCGGGGTGCTGGCAACGGAGTCCGCCGGCGGGCTGGACGCTATCGGGCAGAGCAGGCGGGTGCTGCGTCGTGGTGAGGCGAAAGCCGTCATCACCGGCGCGACAGAAGCGCCGATCAGCCCGTACGCACTGGCGTGCCAGCTGCGCGGTGGCCGGTTGTCCCTCAGCGACGATCCGATGACCGCGTATCAGCCGTTCTCCACCGCCGCGGCCGGTCACGTCGTCGGCGAGGGGGGCGCGATGCTGCTCGTAGAACAGTTGTCGCGCGCTCTCGACCGTGGTGCGGAACGGGTCTACGCCGAGATCGTCGGTTACGCGGCCACGCATGACGGCAGGCACACGACGGCCACACCGACAGGTGACGGCCTGGCCAGGGCTGCCCGGCTGGCGATCGCCGATGCCGGGATCGACCCCGCTGAGGTTGACGCCGTGTTCGCGGACGGTGCCGCCACGCCGGAATTGGACCAGGCGGAGGTAGCTACGCTGCGCATGGTGTTCGGTGCCAGGCAGCTCCCGATCTGTCTGCCCAAGACGCTGGTCGGCCGGATGTACGCGGGTTCGCCCGCACTGGACGTCGCGACCGCGGCTTTGGCTCTGTACCACGGAGAACTGCCACCGTCACCGGTCGTCGAGAAGGCGCCTTGGGCGGCCGACCTGGATCTGGTGCACGAGCTGCGCACCGCAGATCTCCGGCATGTCGTCGTGCTGGCTCGCGGTTACGGCGGCTTCAACGCCGCTGTCGTCCTGCGCAAGATCGAGATCAACGGAAACTGACAGGAGACGCATCATGAGTATCACCGTCAACCAACCGGACCTGACTGTCGGCGAGCACCTCGGGCTGTTGGCCGAACTGATGACCGACGGCGGTTTTCCCATCACCGCCAGGGAACTCGGTGAAAGCCTGGACGCCCTGTATGAGAAGTGGGGCATGGATTCGCTGGGCCATCTGGAATTGATGGTCACCCTGAGCCGGAAGTTCGGGGTCACCATCAGCGACGCCGACGCCGAGGACCTCAGGACGCCCGCGGCCACGGTGCGCTTCATGAACGCCTTGCGGCGCGGGGACGGCTGAGGTGCCCACCACGTCGGCGCTGGCCGGTCACGTCGTTCCCGGGGTCGATGGGACCACTGTGGACTTCGACGCCCGCCGTGGTGCCCCGCTGATCGTGATCCTCGGCAACAGGTACACCCAGAAGTCCGGTCATCAGATCATCGAGTCGCTGCGTTCCCATCCGGCCACCATGTCGGTGCCTGTCGTGCAGGTGGCCTGCTTGCGCGACGTGCCCAAACCGCTACAGGCGATGGCGGTCCGGCACATCACGGCAGGCTACCGCGGCCAGCTGGCGGATCTCGCCGCCCGCCGTGCCGCGGTGGGCGCACCCGACGTCGACGAGTCGACCTTGCTGACCATCGCGCTGGACTGGACCGGTGAGGTCACCGGGAGCTTCGGTTTCTCCGCCACCGACCGCACCACGGTCGTACTGGTCCTCGACCACGACCAGCGTCTGGTCGCCCGCATCACCGAACCCGCCGCGTTCGCGGCGATAAGAGCCGCGCTGGCCGCGGCCTCCGTCGAAAGGACTGTCTAGGACATGGCTGCCCGCACCGAGAATTCCGTTCACGTCAAGGCCCCGTTCGAGCTCGTCTGGGACATCACCAACGATGTCCCCGGCTGGCCGCGGTTGTTCAGTGAGTACGCCGGCGCCGAGGTCCTCGAGACGCGGCCGGGTTACCTCCGCTTCCGGCTGACCATGCACCCCGACGAGCAGGGCAGGGTGTGGAGCTGGGTGTCGGAGCGCGAGCTCGACCGTTCGTCGCGCACCGTGCTCGCGCGCCGGGTGGAGACCGGTCCCTTCGAGTACATGAACATCCGCTGGACCTACGAGCCCGCCGACGACGGAGGCACCGTCATGCGCTGGGTCCAGGAATTCCAGATGAAGCGCGGCGCGCCGGTCGACGACGCCGGTATGCGTGACCGGATCAACAGCAACAGCGCGATCCAGCTGGATCTGATCAAGAACACCATCGAAGGCGTCGCGGCGGCCAAGAACCTGCGCGACTACGTCTTGCCCGGCGTCGGTGGTATCGAGGTGGACCTGTCCGCGAAGGCCGGGAAACCGCTCATCGTCGTGCTGGGCAACCGGGTCACCCAGAAGGCGGGACACGACCTGGTGGACGCGCTGCGGACCGACCCGATCACCGCCGAGGTGCCGATCGTGCAGGTGGCGCATCTGCAAGGGGTACCGCGCAGTCTGCACAAGATCGCCGAGCGGGACATCGCCGGCGGCCGCCGCAAGCAGGTGGAACGAGCCGAAAAGCTTCGTGCCGCCGAGGGATTGGCCACTGGCGGCGAGGACGAGGCGATCGGTCTCGCCTTGGACTGGCAAGGGGTTCTCGGCCGGGACCACGGGTTCGGTGCACGGGACAAGGCGCCGCTGACCCTCGTCACCGACACGTATCTGAGCGTGCTCACCGTCATCCGCACCGCCGACGCCCTGCCGGGCATCCGTGCGGCGCTCGACTCGATCACTGTGAAGGAGGAGGCATGACCGCGACCATGGCGCCGACGAAGGTCGTGGGCGTGCTGCCGGCGGCTCAGCCGTTCGACCTGCGCACGTCCATCCGGTTCCTGCAGGGCTTCGGCGCTTGCAAGGGTGACCAGGTGATGACCGAGGACATTCTCACGAAGGCTATCGCGGTCGACGGCCAGGCCGTGGTGTTCGAGGTTTCGCCCAGCGCAGGCGGGGTGGACTACGTGCTGCACTCCGCCGAACCGATCTCACGGGCGACCCACGACCAGGTCTGCGACAAGATCGACGGCTATCTGAGCTTGTCCGACGATCTCGGCGACTTCTACGCCCTGTCAGCGGGCGATCACCCGGATTTCGCCCGCCTGGTGAAGAACCTGTGGGGCCTGCATCAGGTCCGCTTCCTCACGGTGGCGGAGATCGGGGTGTGGGCGGTGCTCTCGCAGCGCACGCCGAAGAACGTCTCGACGGCGTTGAAACGCCGCATTACCCAGACTTTCGGCCGCACGCTCGTGGTGGACGGCGTCGAGTACCAGGCGTTCCCCGAGCTGACCGACCTGCAGCATCTGACCGCGGCCGACTGGATCGGCATCGTCAAGAACGGCCGCAAGGCGGAGTACCTGGCGTGTGTGGTGGAGGGGCTGCTGGACCTGCACGAGGACTACCTCGCCGAGGCGCCGTACGACGAAGCCACCAAGGCTTTGCGCCGGATCAAGGGGATCGGAGAGTTCTCGGCGGCCGCGATCCTGTTGCGCGGGCTGGGCCGGATGGACTTCGTTCCGCTGAAGATGCCGAACTTCGCCGAGGCGACGGCCAAGATTTACGGCCAAGGCTTCGACAACCAGAAACTGCGCGACCGGTACGGCACGCATCTGGGCTACTGGGCGTACTACCTGCACACCGGCCTCGGTGCGTTGCGGGCGGAGGCGCTGTCATGAGCCGGCTCCCGGTGAGCCTGACCCAGGACTTCGAACTGATGCCGGACGAGGCAAGGGCGCAGGTGTTGTTCATCAGCAAGACCAGATTGACGCTCAAGGGGTTCCTCACCGGCGGGCCGCTGGTGTGGAAGATGATGCGCCGGCTCAAGCGGACCCCCGGGTTCGTGTTCCACAAGGGACTGTTCAAGTTCCCGTTGACCACCGGTGCGATCGCGTTCTTCGAGAGCTTCGACGCGCTGCAGGACTTCGCCCGCTCGCCCGAGCACATGGCGCTGGTCAAATGGGGCAAGGTGCCGGGGCGGGTGCGCAGCGGATTCATTCGCATCATGCGCACCGCGCCGACGGGCAGTGGCTTCGGCGACTGGATCAAGCCCGAGGAGCAGGAGTCGCTGGACCGCAGGAGGTTGATCCCGATCGTGTCGCGTGAGACCGAATGGGACAGCGAGCTCCCTGTGGGGAGGACAGCATGACCCGCACAGCTCTGGTGACCGGCGCGAGCCGCGGTATCGGCAGGGCGGTGGTCGATCGGCTGCTCGCCGACGGGGTCCGGGTGTGCGGGCTGTACCGCACTGAAGGCGACGCGGCGAGGCTGCTCGCCAAGGAACTGGACTCGGCCTCCCCCAAGGGATTGACGCTCAGGTGTGACGTCTCCTCCGAGGAACAGGTCGGCCAGGCCGTGGCCCGGTGTGCCGAGGAGTTCGGCGGCATCGACATCCTCATCAACAACGCCGGGGTGGCCACCTTCGCCATGCTGGACAACCTGGACCTCGCGCAGTGGGAGTCCACGTTCGCCACCAACGTCACCGGGCCCTACCTGGTGACCAGGGCCGCGTTGCCGCATCTGCGTCCCGGCAGCAGCGTCGTCACCGTCACCTCGGGCCTCGGGATCACCGGCGCCCCAGGCAAGACGCACTACGCCGCGAGCAAGGCCGCCCTCATCGGCTTCACCAAGGCGTTGAGCCGTGAGGTCGGCCGACGGGGTGTCCGGGTCAACGCCGTTGCCCCCGGAATCATCGAAACCGAGATGTCCGCGGCCGGACTCAACCCCGAGCTGCGGGCCCGCTATGAGGGGCAGTGCGCACTGGGCCGGATCGGGCAGCCGCCCGAGCTGGCCGAGGTCGTCGCCTTCCTCGCAGACCCCCGTTCCTCCTACGTCAACGGCCAGACCCTCATGGTCGACGGCGGAATGTGAGACAAGTCGTGACTGGATTGGATCTGACCGGTAAAACCGCCCTCGTCACCGGCGGTACCAGGGGAATCGGACGGGCCACCGCGCTGACCCTCGCCCGCCACGGAGCCACCGTGACCGCGGTCGGCGCCGGCCCGAGCGCCGCCGCCGAAAAACTGGCGGACGAGCTCAAGGCGTTGTCGGACAAGCACACCGTCGCGTTCGCCGACGTGTCCGACCCGACCGAGGTCGCCGCGCTGGCGGAGCAGGCCGGCGCACTGGACGTCGTGGTGAACAACGCGGGGGTGATCAGCAGCGCGTCCGTGCTGGACCTGGAACTGGACGAGTGGCATCGGGTGCTGGACACCAACCTCACCAGCATGTTCCTCGTCGTCCGCTCGGTGCTGCCCCGGCTACGGGACAACGCCTCCATCATCAATATCACCTCGGCGGTGGCCTGGGTCGGGATGCCCGACCGGGCGCACTACACCGCAGCCAAGGCCGGGGTGCACGGCCTGACCCGCTCCCTGTGCAAGGAGCTCGGGCCGCGCCACATCCGGGTGAACAGCGTCGCGCCCGGGATCGTGGAGACGGACCAGGTGGCAGGCCTCACTCCCGAGCAGCGCGTCCGCTACGCCGGCCTGGCCGCGCTCGGGCGGCTCGGGAAGCCGGACGACATCGCCGACGCGGTGCTGTTCCTGGCCGGTGACCTGGCCGGGTTCGTTAACGGCGCACTGCTGTACGTGGACGGGGGCATCTGAAATGCCGCTCCGGATGACGCTGACCATGCAGGTCGGCCGGGAGGACGCCGACGAGTTCATCACCCGGTTCCAGTCGGCCGCCGACTACGCCGCGGGTGTTCCCGGTTGTCTCGGCCAGGCGATCACCGCGAACAACCTGGACACCGAGACGACCGAGTTCGTGATCACCAGCGAATGGACGGACCGGGAGTCCTTCCACCGTTTCGAAACCAGCGAGGACCAAGACCGTGTCACCGCCCCGCTGGCCGCGCTGCGCCGCAGCGCGCGCATGGAACTAGCCGAGATCGGAGTACAGCTGTGACCGCACGAGTAATGGTGCTCGCCCGCATCCGCGAGGGTGACGAGGGCAAGTTCGAGACCGCCTACGCGGAGGTGACGGCCAAGGTGGCCGGCACCCCCGGCCACATCCGCGACGAGCTGCTGCGGCCTGCTGACAACGACGACCGCTACATCCTGCTGTCCGAGTGGGAGACCACGGCCGCTTTCCTGGCCTGGGAAGACGCCCCGATCCACAAGCAGACCACGACTCCGCTGCGGCCCTACTGGGCGGGTGCGGTCGAGCGGAACATCCACGAAGTGGCCACTGCCGACTCGAAGGAGAACTGACCATGACCGCGATCAACGAGATCGACGGCCTCGTCGCCGACCCGCCGGACACCGCGATGCTGCCCGAGTCCGCGCAGATCCTGCTGATGGCCACCAGCAAGTGGGTGGCGCAGTCGCTGTACGTCGCCGCCAAGCTCGGTATCGCCGATCTGCTGGCGGACGGACCGCAGACGCCGGCCGAGCTCGCCACCGCGACCGGTACGCATTCCCGTTCACTGCACCGGATCCTGCGCGCAGTCGCCAGTGTCGGCGTGTTCGCTGAGGACACCGAAGGCCGCTATGGCCAGACTCCGTTGTCGGAATACCTGAGGGACGGAATTCCCGGATCCCTGCGCCAGGCGGTCATCTTCTTCGGCGAGGACTTCACCTGGCGTCCGTACGGCCAGATCCTGGAGACGGTTCGTACCGGCGTGCCGGTGTTCAACCAGATCAACGCGGTGCCGGACATGTTCGCGTACATGGGGGAGCACCCGGAGAGCCAGGAGATCTTCGACGGCGCAATGCTCGCGCTGTCCGGCGACTCGATTAGCGACATCACCGAACGTCACAACTTCGCCGAGGCGGGCAAGGTCGTCGACATCGGTGGTGGGCAGGGCTTCTTGATCTCGGAGATCCTCAGTGCCAATCCGGCGGTCAGCGCGATCCTGTTCGATCAGGCATCCGTTTTGGACGGTGCGGTCACCGCGGAGTTCGGCGACCGCGTCGAGCTGGTCGCGGGCAGCTTCTTCGAGACGGTGCCCGGCGGCGGTGACACCTACATCCTCAAGAGCGTCCTGCACGACTGGAACGACGACCAGTGCACGGACATCCTGGGCCGGGTCCGCGAGGCCATCGGCGACCGGCCTGACGCACGGGTGCTGGTCATCGAGGCCGTTGTCCCCCAACTGAACGGCTGGGGCTTCGCGAAGTTCATGGACGTGGAGATGATGGTCAACGTCGGCGGCGTGGAGCGTACCGAGGTCGAATGGCGGGAGCTGTTCACCCGAGCCGGCTTCGTGCTTGACGAGATCGTTGAAATCAACCCGCCGAACTCGATTCTGGTGGGTCGCCCCGCATGACAGGCCTGGCCCGGGTCCTGACCGGCCTCGCCACCTATGGCGCGGCCTTGCTCGGGCTCCCGCACCCACGCTACTGGCCGGACGATTACGAGGAGGAAGTCAACGATGTCTCAGCAGTGGGCTCTGACCTGGAATGTCAAGCCTGGGACCGAAGAAGAGGTGATCCGTCTGTTCGAGCGCAGTGGTCGGCCTGACCACACCGTGCGCGACGGCGGCGGGAACGTCGTCGGCCTCCTGAAACGGACCTCGGTCTTCATGCGGCAGAACACGGTAGTCCGCGTGATCGAGTTCGACGGCGAGTTCATCGATGTCGCCAAGCACATGGGGCAGCAGCGTGAGGTCCGTGACCTCGAGCGCGAACTGGACGCGTACTTGGAAGTCGAGCGCGATCTGTCGAGCCCGGAGAAGACAGCGGCGTTCTTCGCTTCCGCCAGTATGCGCTGCGTGCTCAGCCGCAGTCACGACGACGGGGAAGTCGATGACTGACCGGATCGCACTCGTCGTCGGCGGGTACGGCGGGATCGGACGAGCGGTCTGTGCCCAACTGGGTGCCGAGGGTGCCGTGCTCGCGATCGCAGGCCGATCCCGCAGCAGCGCCGAGCTCGCCTGTAAGGAACTGGGAGAACAGGGAATCCGGGCGTTCCCGTACGTCGTCGACCTGGCCGAGAAGTCCACAGTGGACAAGCTGGTCGACGACGTCGGCGCGGACCTTGGGCGAATCGACGTGCTGGTCAACCTGGCGGCGATCGACGCACACGGCCCGGCGCTGGAGGTCGGTACCGAGCAATGGGACAAGGTCATCGGCATCAACCTGTCCGGAGCTTTCTGGCTGGCACAGGCGGTCGGCCGCCGGATGGTCGGTGGCGGGGCGGGGCGGATCGTGCTCCTGTCCTCCACCCGCGCCGAGTATGGCGGCAGGCGCGGGTTTTCCGCATACGGAGCGGCGAAAGCAGGCGTCAACCTGCTCGTGAAGCAGCTCAGCACGGAGTGGGCCGGGCAAGGGGTGACGGTGAATGCCGTCGCGCCAGGGTTCGTGCCGACCGGGCTCACCGCCGGCGTGGACGAGGGGTTCACCGCGATGATGATCCGCCGCATTCCCGCCGGCAGGTTCGCGACCCCGGACGAGGTCGCCGCAGCTGTGACGTTCTTCGCCTCGCCACAGGCCGGTTTCGTGACCGGGCAAGTGCTGTACGTCGACGGCGGCGTGACCGCCAGTTCGTGAAGGGAAGGGACATCATGACATCGATCATCGCTGTACTGGGTACCGGCGCGATGGGCGCCGGAATGGCGCGTCGGCTGCTGGACGAGGGTTACGAGCTGAGGGTGTGGAACCGCACCCCGGAGAAACTGCTGCCACTGCTGGAAAAGGGTGCGTTCGCGGCGGGGACCCCGGCGGAGGCGGCCCGCGGCGCTGACGTGGTGCTGGTCAGCCTGGCTCATGCCGACGCCGTCGAGCAGGCCGTGTTCGGGCCGGACGGAGCCGCGGCCGGTCTCCGTGAAGGAGCGTTGCTGGTCGATACCAGTACCACCTCGGCCGAAGCCGCGCGGGCAGTCGGGGACCGCGCGCAGCAGGACGGCTTCCGGTTCGTCGAGGCACGTGTGCTGGGCAACCCGCACCACGCCGAGACCGGTCAGCTGCGGACACTCGTCGGCGGCCCGCCGGCGTACGTCGAAGCGGCGCGTCCCTTGCTGGAAGTTCTCAGCAAGGACGTGAATGTGCTGGGGGAGTGGGGATCCGGCGCTCAGATGAAGATCGCGCTGAACCTCTTCCTCGGGGTGCAGCTGGCCGGGCTCGCCGAAGCGGTGGACATCGGCGAGGCCGCCGGGCTGGACAGGGCGACCGTCCTCGGGGTCCTCGGCGGCAGTGGGTACAGCTCGCCGGTGGTGGCTTTCCGCTGCATGCTCGTCAACGCCGGACGGCTCGAACCGGCGGCGTTCCGGCTCGACCTGATGGCCAAGGACCTGCGGCTGGCGACCGATCTGGCCAAGGCCGGTGGGGTCGACGCCCCGGTGACCGCGGCCTCGGGCGAGTTGTTCCGGGAGGGCGTCGAACGCGGTCTCGGCCACCTCGACGCGGTGGCCGTCGTGCAGCCGGCGCGGCTGGCGGTGCCGTCGTGATCATCGATGTCCACGGCCACGTCACCGCACCGGAGTTGCTGGCCAAGTATCCGATGCCGCCCAGTCTCGGTGACATCGACGGCATGATCGAACGCAAGCTCGAGGCGGGCGTAGGCCTGACTGTCGTCGGCAGCCCGGTCGGTTTCGGCACCATGACCCGTATCCCGGGGCTGGACAACTACGCCCAGCCCGCGGACAAGCTGGCCGCCTTCCACGACTGGATGGGGGAGACGGTTCGCGCGCACGCCGGGCATTTGCTCGCGTACGCCTACGTGAACCCGTTCGGTACCGACGCGGAGCTGGCCACGGCCGCGGAGCTGGTACACCGGCCGGAGTTCGTCGGGTTCATCGTCAACACTTCGGTGCGCGGACGGTTCTTGGACGATCCCGGTGCGGACCGATTTTTCGAGCTTGCCCGCGAAGCCCTTGTCCCGATCATGCTGCACCCGCCCGCCGAGCCGGTCGGTGCAGGCGCACTGACCAACTTCGGGCTCGTCGAGCAGCTCGGCCGGTTCACCGACGTGCACCTGAGCCTGGCGACGATGATCATGGGCGGACGCCTGGAGCGTGACCCCGGCCTGCGCCTCATCGCCGCCACCGGCGGTGGCGCGCTGGCTCTGCTGGCCGACCGCCTGGACCTGGCGCATTCGCCACGACACTGGAAGGGCACCGGAAAGCCCGCATTACCCCGTACCCCCAGCAGCTACTTCTCGCAGATCTGGGTGGACACGGCGTCGAACAGCTCGCACGCGTTGCGCGCCAACATCTCCGTGTTCGGCGCGGACCACGTCCTGTTCGGCACCGACACCCCGCCACTGCCGCACGAGGTCGCCGACCTCGTCGCCGCGGTGACCGAGCTGAACCTGTCCACACAGGACACCCACGACATCCTGACCGGCAACGCCGTCCGGCTGCTCAACCTGTCCGAGGAGCAGACGCGCGCCGTCGCTTGAGCGACAACCTAGGAAACGAGCCTGTGCCATGACCTCCACGATCCCCGAAACCGGTTCCGTGTCGGCTTCGCCGACACCGAAACCCACCCGAATGCGGCTCATGACGTTGCCCGGTCTTCGGGTGTTCGCGTCACTGACCGTGTTCATGGACCATTCCCTGCTGCCCCTTCCCGGTATCAACCCGTTCGCGGACGAGGAATTCGGCAACGGTCTCGAGGCCGTGTTCCGGGTCGCGGCTTTCGGCTGTGTCTCGTTCTTCTTCGTTCTCAGCGGTTTCCTGCTCACCTGGCTCGCGAAACCCACGGACACGTACCGGGGTTTCCTGCGTCGCAGGCTGGTCCGTATCTACCCCGGCCACCTCGTCACCCTGCTGATCTGCCTGCTGGGCATGGGTGCCACGCTCTGGCAGGTCCTGCCGAACATCTTCCTCGTCCAGTCCTGGGTGCCGCGGTACAACATCTGGGCGGCGCTGAACGGCTCCACCTGGTCCTTGGCCTGCGAGATCCCGTTCTACGTCGCTTTCCCGTGGATCCTCAAGCAGGTCAACAAGATCGCGCCGAGCCGATTGTGGTGGTGGGTCGGTGGCATCGTCGTGACCGTGCTGGCGATCACCAGTATCTCCCATTTCCTGGTGCCGAACACACCGCAGTTCCCGTTCGCCTCGCCGATCGGCATGAACCAGTTCTGGATGGTCTACACCGCTCCGCCCGCTCGCATGCTGGACTTCCTGCTGGGCATGATCATGTGCCGGATCATCAAGACGAACCGCTGGATCAATCTGGGGCTGCTGCCCGCAGTCGGCATCTACGTCGCCGCCGGTGGACTCGGCCTGCTGCTGCCGTTCACCTACGAACTGGCTTTCGTCGAGATCTTGCCCGCAGCCCTGCTGGTGGCCGCCGCCGCCGCCACGGACGTGCACCACAGACGTTCGCTGCTGCGTGGCCGGGTCTGGGCGAAGCTCGGCGACATGTCGTACGCGTTCTACCTGGTGCACGGGCTTGTGGTGTTCGGAGGTGGAACGTTGCTACGTAACGGAAAACTGTTCTCCATTCCCGCGGCTTTCGGCATCATCGCGGTCGATCTGCTGGTCAGTCTCGGCCTCGCCTGGCTGCTCTACACCTTCGTGGAGAAGCCGATCCGTGCCCGCTGGGCGGTCGCCCGGCCCAAGAAACCCGTCACCAGCTGATTGGACGCAACCATGACGACTACCCTGATCGTAGCCAGGATGACCCCGGACGCGGCAGAACGCGTCGCCGGCATCTTCGACGAGTCGGACCGGACGGCGCTGCCAGGACTGGTCGGGGTTACCCGGCGTCGGCTGTTTCGCTACCAGGGCCTCTACTTCCACCTGTTCGAGACCGACGAACACGGCCCGCAGCGCGTCGAGCAGATCCGTGAGCACGAGTTGTTCGTCGACGTCAACGAGAAGCTGGCGGCGCACATCAAACCGTTCGACGAGCGGACCTGGAAATCACCGCGTGACGCGATGGCCGAGGAGTTCTACCACTGGTCGGTGTGATCGTTCGCGCTGGCAGGAAACTGCCAGGCAAGGAGATGTCACCGCGCGAGCCTTCCGGTGAGGCGGGAAACCGGGAACAATCCAAGCACGCCGGAACAGTGGAAGGAAACAACGACAGTGTCCCGATTTCGCAAAGCCGGCGTCCTGGCGGTGGCCACGGCGATCGTCGCACTCGGCGCGGCTACCGTGCTCTTGAGCGAATCCGGTGAATTGCCCGCTCAGGCCGTGGGGAACACCATTGTCGGCGAGCCAGCTCCACTGACAGGCAAACTCATCGTCGACGCGGATGCCCCGGTAACAGGAGCCGTGGCGGTCCGTTATACCGGCTCTTCGGCGGAATGTGAGTTCCTGCATGAGAAATATCCCGACGGAGTGCCGAAGGTCGGCTGCGTCAATGTAGCGACCTTCACGTCGAACAAGACTTCTCGGAACGTGCAGCTGTGCTCCGAGTACAGCTGCGACGCTTGGCATGCGAGCGTCGACTTTGCCCTGCGCTACGGCAATTCGACGATTTCGGCCGCGGATGGTGTTTGCCACTATGGTGGATTGGCCTACGACGCTCTGAAGGACTGGGTGTCCTACACCGGCAACGGGACGGGGTCCGTATCTGTCGCCGCCGACTTCTACGTCGTCATTTCGGGTATTCCGATCACCGTGGAGTGGCATCTTCGCATCACCAACAAGGCAGACGGCTCCTGGCACGTCACGGTCAATCACACCTGAGGAGGGCTGACCGATGTTACGAAGAATTGTGGCCCTGCCCGGTGGACGCCGGGCGAAGTGGGTCGTTGTCGCTGCTTGGGTCATGCTTCTGGTGCCGGCGTTCTCGCTGGCCGGGATGCTCGGCTCGGTGCAGAAGAACGACATTTCGGCGTGGCTGCCCAACTCGTCGGAGTCGGCGAAGTTCTTCGCCGCGGCGGACAAGTTCCAGGCTGGCGGCACGATGCCGACCATCGTCGTGTATGCCCGGCCGAGCGGGTTGACGGCCGCCGACGTGGCGAAGGTCAACGCGGACGCCGTCGTTTTCCAGCGGCTCGGCGACGTCACCGGGCAGGTGCAACTGCCGCTGGTCGCCGATGACCTCAAGGCGGTGGCGACCGTGGTGCCGGTGCGGGTCGGCGAGTCCGGCTGGACCGGCATCGCGAAGGTGGTCGACAGCCTGAACGACATCGCGGCCCAGGATGCCGGCGGCCTGGTCAGTCATGTGACCGGTCCTGGCGGCTTCGCGTCGGACTCCGGCAAAGCGTTCGGAGACGCCGACCTGCTCATGATCATCGCGGTGCTGGTGGTCGTCGGGATCCTGCTGTGCACCTACCGGAGCCCGGTGCTCTGGCTGCTGCCGGTGATCGCCGCGGTGGCCGCGGTGTTCACCTCGGAAGCGGTCATCGCCACGCTGGCCAAGTACGCCGGTGTGGTCGTGAACTCGCAGAGCAGTTTCATACTGAGCGTGCTGGTGTTCGGCGCCGCGACCGACTACGCGTTGCTGTTGATCGCCCGGTACCGCGAGGAGCTCCGGGTGCACGCCGACCGCCACGAAGCGATGGGCAATGCGTTGCGCCGATCGGGACCTGCGATAGTGGCCAGCGCGGCCACTGTCGCGGTGAGCCTGCTCGTGCTCATGCTCGCCACGGTGAACTCCACCAGCGGTCTCGGTCCGGTGTGTGCGGTCGGCATCGTGGTCGCCCTGCTGGCCATGATGACCTTGCTGCCCGCGCTGCTGGTCATCTGCGGGCGATGGATCTTCTGGCCGGTCAAGCCAACCTTCGGCGCACCGCGGCCGACCCGTGACGGCCTGTGGACGCGGATCGGCGGTTTCGTCGCCAGGAAACCGCGGCTGATCTGGATCGGCACGGCGGGGGTGCTCGGCTCGCTCACACTGGGCATGCTGGGCCTGCACGCCGAGGGCATCCCGCAGGACCAGCAGTTCACGAAGGTCACCGATGCCGTCATCGGCGGGCAGCTCCAGTCACTGCATTTCCCGGCGGGCGCGGGTAACCCGATCTGTGCTGTCGTCGATTCGTCCACTTCGGACCAGGTGCGGCTCTCGCTTTCCCTGCTGCCTGCCATCGCCACCGTCGTGCGGCTGGACGCCAAGGACGGCCGGACCTTGATACTGGCCACGCCCCGTGCCGCGGCCGGAAGTCCCGAGGCGTTGGCCACCGCACGTCAGGTGCGCGACGTAGTGCACCAGGCCGGTGGTGCCGACGCTTCGGTAGGCGCCGGTTCGGCGGTCACGGTGGACATGCAGGACGGGGCCGCCCGTGACTCGCTGCTGGTGATTCCGGCGATCCTGTTGCTGGTGTTCAGCATTCTGGTGTTGCTGTTGCGGGCGTTGGTTGCCCCACTCGTGCTGGTCGCCACCGTGGTGCTCTCCTTCGGCGCAGCCATGGGCATCAGTGTCGTGGTGTTCGACCACGTCTTCCACTTCGGGGGAATGGATGCGGCCTTCCCGCTGCAGGCTTTCACTTTCTTGGTGGCGCTCGGCGTGGACTACAACATCTTCCTGGTCACTCGGGTCCGCGAGGAGTCCCTGGTGCTGGGCACCCGGCAAGGGGCGCTGGCCGGATTGACCGCGACCGGCGGCGTCATCAGCTCCGCCGGGCTGGTGCTGGCCGGCACGTTCGCCGCGATGGCGTCACTGCCGATGGTGTTCGCCGCCGAACTGGGCTTCACCGTCGCCGTCGGCGTGCTGATCGACACCTTCCTGGTCCGCTCGGTGCTGGTCACCGCGCTGACTCTCGATCTCGGCGAGGCCATGTGGTGGCCGCGCCGGCCGGATCCCCGAAAACCCGTTCCGGAAGTAGGACGAGAACTGACCTACATCGGAACTAGCGTCCACGCTGTCCCACTCGAAATGCACGAAAGGTAGAGACGGATGACCATCGCCCCCACCGCTGTGGCTCCCACAGCGTCCGCCCCGGCGAACAGCCGCCGTTGGCTCGCACTCGCGGTGGTGATGACCGCCGCCTTCATGGATCTGGTCGACGTCACCATCGTCAACATCGCCGTACCCAGCATCCAGCGCGACACCGGAGCGTCCTTCAGCGCCGTTCAGTGGATCACCGGCGGTTACGCGCTGGCGTTCGCGCTGGGCCTGATCACCGGCGGGAGGCTCGGCGACATCTTCGGTCGCAAGCGCCTGTTCCTGCTCGGCATCGCGGGCTTCACGGTCGCATCCGCGCTCTGCGGTCTGTCCGCGGGCCCGGACATGCTAGTGGCCTCCCGCGTCCTGCAGGGCGTGGCCGGCGCGATGATGGTGCCGCAGGTGCTCTCGATCATCCATGTCACGTTCCCGGCGGAGGAACGCGGCAAGGTGTTCGGCATGTACGGCGCGATGGTCGGCCTCGGCGCTGTCGCGGGTCCGCTGCTGGGCGCGCTCCTGACCCAGTGGAACATCTTCGGTCTCGAATGGCGGCCGATCTTCCTGGTCAACCTGCCGATCGGCATCGTGGGACTGGTGCTGGGCAGCCGGTTCATCACCGAGTCCAAGAGCCCCAATGCCCTGCGCGTCGACGTCGTCGGTACCGTGCTGGCCACCTTGGGCCTGCTGCTGGTTCTTTTCCCGCTGACCCAAGGCGAGCAGCTCGGCTGGCCACTGTGGACGTTCCTCTCGATGATCGCGGGTGTGGTCGTGTTCGGCCTGTTCGTCGCCTTCGAGCGGAACAAGACTCGCAAGCACGGGTCACCCTTGGTCGAACTTTCGCTGTTCCGGATCAAGAGCTTCGCCGCGGGTATCGGGGTCCAGCTGGTCTTCGGTGCGGCCACCGGCATCTTCTTCCTGATCTGGACGCTTTACATGCAGACCGGCCTCGGCTGGGAGACCTTGCAGGCCGGGCTCACCGCGGTGCCGTTCTCGCTCGCTGTCGGTGCCGCCGCCGGGATGTCGGTCGCGCTTCTGGTACCGAAGTTCGGCCGCAAGGTCCTGCAGGCCGGTGCGTTGGTGATGACCGCCGGGGTGCTGCTCTACATGCTGCTGGCCGCGGAGCACGGCCCCGGGATCACCACCTGGGAGATGATCCCGGCGCTGCTGGTGATGGGCTTCGGTATGGGCCTGATCATCTCGCCGATCACCGACGCCATCCTGTCCGAGGTGCCCGCCGAGCACTCCGGTTCGGCGTCCGGCCTGATCAGCACCGTGCAGCAGCTCGGCTGGGCCTTCGGCCTCGGCCTGGTTTCCGTCGCGTTCTTCGGCACGGTCGGCAAGGTTTCGCCGGACGACCCGCAGCGGGCGTCGATCTACAGCGCCGCCTTCGGCCAGGGCCTGTGGTGGGTTGCCGGCGGCCTCATGCTCGCTTTCGTCCTGATGTTCGCCCTGCCCAAGAAGGTCAAGCCAGCGGCGCAGCCCGCCCTCTGAACCACCTGAATGACACAGGTCCTCCGGCCGGCTTCCCCCAAGCCGGCCGGAGGACCTGTGTTGGTTTCCCCTGGGAATCCACGAAGGCCCGTCACCGACGAGGTGACGGGCCTTCGTGGACTTGTCGATACGAGGAGAGCCCCTCAGTCAAAGCAGCGCCGGATGTGGAGACCGGCGCGAGAGAAGAACGTGGCCGTCTCGAGGTCAGCCGGTTCGCCGGCACACCAGAGAGTGATCAGCTGCGAACCGAGCCGGGCGTGGAGGTCCGGCAACAAGGCACGGCGTGCTCGCGACGAGTGCGCGGCGCTGTGCTGCAGGCCTTCGAACACGGCCAGCGTGGAGAGCGGGCCGGCGGCCAGTTCGGCCTCCCAGGTGCGGCGGATCAGCCGCAGCAGTCCGGCTCGGACCACGAGGTCTGTCGCCCGGATGGCACGGACTTCGGCCAGGACGGCCTCGGCGCGGCAGACCGGTACGCAGTGCACCCGGCCCCCGGCTTGGACGACCGCGAACGCGCCCGGGGCCAGTTCGTCGACGTCTTCCCTTGGCAGGGCCGCCACCAGCACAGTCTCGGGGGCGAACGGATACACCCGCGGTGGGGTGGTTCCGTCGTTGGACTGGGCCCAAGCCAGTATCAGCTGATGGGGTGTCACCGTGTCAGCCGCGACAGCCTCGGCTAACTCGGCACGGGTGAACTCGACTTCCGGTGAGCTCAACACAGTAGGAGCAGCCAGAGCCGAAATCGGCACGGAGTTCGACATCGAGCTGCTCCTCCCGGGTTTGGTTACGTCAATAGTCGAGGCGGTCACCCACTGTGTCCACCTCATCGCGATGACAGGAAAAGGTCATCGTCCGGCGGTGCAGGCAACCGGGCCGAGCGCCTCGGCGCGGAGGGCACCGAGGCCGGTGTGCAGGTAGTACGCCCAGTAGCCGAGGTTGTCCCCGTAGCGGCTCCGCAGGCGCTGGTTGTCATATCCGGGTCCGTAGACCTTGGCCGTGGCGTCGGCGAACGCGGGCATGTCGAGGGGGACGAAGTCCATCCGGCCGAGGCCGCGCAACAGGATCGCGGCGGCCGAGAACTCGCCGACGCCCCTGATACCGCGAAGTGCCTTCGTCGCTTGCGTGTACGAAGCCGTGCTCAGGTAGTCCTCGCCGATGTCCAGCAATCCTTCGACGAGGCTCGTCAGGTATTCGGCCTTGCGCGTGTTCTTGACGATCTCCACCCAGTCGGCCACCTCAAGCTGGCGCAGGTCGGTGAGTTCAGGGAATGCCTGGTACTCGAGGCCGTCGTGGCTGATCGTGCGGCCGAACTTCTGGGTGATCCGGCGCTTCAACGCGGTGGAGACGTTCTTCGGCGTGCGCTGGGAAAGCACGGCCCAGACACCGATCTCCGCGACGGTAAGGAACCGCACCTGGTGCAGCCCCCACAGCGCCTTGACCAGCCGCGCGTAGTCGGGGTGGTCACCGGCCGCCTGGGTGTAGAACTCGGTGAGGTCGTCGGAAAGGCTCAGGTAGCCGTCGATCTTGCGGAGCACCTCGTCGCGCACGGAGGCGGTGATCGGCCGGTCGGAGCGCAGGACGTAGTCGACACCCGCACCGGCCGGACTGACCCGGAACACTACGGCCTGGCCGCCGACCGCGATCGCCTTGGTCAGCGTGTCCTCGGTCATGATCTGGTCGCCCTTGCAGGCGCCGAAGCCCTGCAGGAACCGGATCGACGTGCGCAGGTCGAACGGCTGGGCCGCCGGCAGCACGCCGGAAATGGTGGTCGGGCTGATCAGGCTGGTGGTCATGGTGAGCTCCCTCGTCGTGGTCCGTCGGCGACGGTAGCGGCCATGTAGGTCAGATTCTGTCCCACATCGGTGCGATACTGAGCGCATGACCGACACTCCGGCCCGGCTGCTGGGCCTGCTGTCACTGCTCCAGACCCCACGCGAGTGGCCGGGCAGCGAGCTGGCCGAGCGGCTCGGCGTCAGCGCCCGAACGATCCGTCGCGACATCGACCGGTTGCGTGAGCTGGGCTACCCAGTGGAGGCGTCGATGGGTGCCATCGGCGGGTATCGCCTGGTCGCGGGCCAGGCGATGCCCCCGTTGCTGCTGGACGACGAGGAGGCGGTAGCCATCGCAGTCGGTCTGCGCACGGCCGCTGGGCATGCCGTGGACGGCATCGAGGAGGCCTCGGTCCGGGCATTGGCGAAGCTGCTGCAGGTGCTGCCTTCGCGGCTGCGGCACCGAGTCAGTGCCCTGAATTCCGCCACCGAGCCACTGCTGGCCGGGGACGGCCCGAACGTCGACCCCGAGGAATTGGCCCTGATGGCGGTCGCCGTGGCCCAGCACGAGCGGTTGCGTTTCCACTATCGGGCGGCGGACGGGAGCGAGACGAGGCGGCTGGTCGAGCCGCACCGGCTCGTGTCGACGAAACGCCGGTGGTACCTGGTGGCCTGGGACAACGACCGCTCGGACTGGCGGATCTTCCGGGCGGACCGGATCCGGGAGCCGGTGCTCACCGGCGCGCGGACGACACCGCGCGAACTGCCTGCCAAGGACGCGGCCGCGTACGTCGCGAGCAAGTTGTTCGAACGTTCTCCGAAGTACCGCGCAGTCGTGATGCTGCAGGCCCCGATCGGTGAGGTGCGAAAGAAGATGGGCGGCGCGCACGCCGACCTGGAACCGGTCGGCGAGCACAATTGCCGGCTGCGCACAAGGAACGACTCGCTGGAGTGGATCGCGTTCCGGCTGGCCATGCTGGGCTGCGACTTCGAGGTGCACGAGCCGCCAGAATTGGCCGTGTACCTGCGGGACATGGGTGAACGGGTGATCAGGGCTGCCGGCGGGCCCGGTGAGCTGCAACTTAAGTCGTAGCGGGTTGAGGCTTTGCACCCAACTTGGCCGCGGATCCTGGCCCGCGTCGCGTCTCCGCTCCTACAGTTGGCCGCGAGACGTTCGTGACAGCTGACGAAGGACCGGTGACCCCGCGATGCGACCGGCACAAGTAATCGACCATGCCCAGCAACGGTTCGTCGACGAGAGCCGGAAGATGTTGCGAGACTGGGGAACCGTCTACGACCAGGCCCGCGGTATCGGTACCCGTGACGAGGGGTTCACCTTCCTGCCACCGGGTGCGCCGACGCGGATCGCCGCCAATCAGGCGCGAAACGACTGTTGTTCGGAACTCGCCACCATTCAGCTCAGTGGCGCCACCGTCGGCGAAGTGTTGCCGGGCGAGCTGGACCTGCTGCGGCGCGGCGTCGGCGTGCGAACCTTGGTGCAGCACAGCGTGTTGCCCAAGCTGACCGTTCGCTCGTATGTGCACAAGCTGACGACGGCGGGGGGAGAGGTGCGCGCCCTGCCGCACCTGTGGTTCGGGCTCGCGATGTTTGATCGGCGAGTGGTGCTGGCATCCGCGTCCCTCAAGGACGAGCCGTCGGCGGGCACGGTGCTCATCCGGAACCCGGTGGTCGTCGCCCGGGTCTCGGAGATGTTCGAGCACTTCTGGGCCACCGCGACGTCCGATGTGGACGAAAGCGGTGGACGCGGTGAGCTCGTGTCCACCCAGCTGCGGGTGGCGATCGCGCGGATGCTGGCCAGCGGCTGCACCGACGAGGTGTCCGCGCGCCGGTTGGGCATGTCGTTGCGGACCTACCGCAGGCACGTGGCTCACCTGATGACCGACCTGGGCGCCCGCACGCGTTTCCAGGCCGGGCTGCTGGTGCGGGACGCCGGCCTCATCGGCGTCGACTGAGGCGTCGACCTGCCACCGATCACAGTCTGGGTGAGCGAGCATCAGCTGATAGCTCGGCGCTGCGGGTGCGGGCAGGTGAGCCGCGGTGTGACACCGGACGGGGTGACAGCGCCGGTGCAGTACGGATCGCGTATCGCCGCGATCGTCGTCTATCTCTACATGGGGCAGTTCTTGTCCAAGAAACGCACTGCGCAGGCTCTGTCGGAGTTTGTTCGGCGCCCCGGTCTCCGAAGGCACTGTCGCTGCCGCCGCCGGGCGCGCGTCTACTGGTCTGAAGGGGTTCTTGGAACTGGTGCGCGGCAGGATCGTCGCAGCGCCAGTGGTGAATTTCGACGAGACCGGGTTCCGGGTCGCCGGGAAGCTGCACTGGGTGCATTCGGCGTCGACGGGGAAGTACTCGCTGATCACCGTGCACGCCAAGCGCGGCACCAAGGGGATGGACCACGCTGGTGTCCTGTCCGAGTTCACCGGTATCGCGGTGCACGACGCCTGGTCCTCCTACGACACCTACAGCCGAGTGACACACGCGTTGTGCAACAGCCACCTGCTCAGGGAACTGCAGGCGGTGGCCGACCTCGCGTCTGCCGGTGCGACGTGGTGCTGGGCCACCCAGGTCACCGACGCGCTACTGGAACTCAAGAAGCTTGTCGCGACGGCGATCGACTCAGGCATTCAGCACATCGATGCTGTTCTGGCCGCCAGGCAGACCCGGCTGCTGCGTACGGCAGCGCGTCTCGGTGCCCGCCAGAACCACGCCCGGTCCACGAAGATCATGGCCAAACACCACGCCCTGGCCCGCCGCATCCTCGACCGCCACGACGACTACCTGTGGTTCACCACCGACTTCCGGGTACCGTTCGACAACAACGCCGCAGAGCGGGAAATCCGGATGGTCAAACTCCGCCAGAAAGTATCCGGATGCGCCAGAACCCTCACAGGCGCACGACAATTCACTGCCACCCGATCCTACCTCGCCACCGCAGCCAAACACGGAATCACCTTCTTCGACGCCCTCGTCCAACTCGCCGAAGGCCAACCATGGCTGCCCGCTACCCAATGACCTGACCAGTTACGCTGAGGTTTCGGTTGTCATTGCGGTCGGTCCGAGCGGTGTACGTTGTTGCCTCGCGCTCGATAGTAAGGGAAATTGCCCGAATTAAATACTGACAGCCTCGCCTATGCGGCCAGCGCGCGGAGACTGCGTCTGGCCTTCATTTTGGACGAAAGCGTTTATGCCTGGGCGAAGGCCGACGTCGGTTTGACGGAACGGCGAAGAGACTGGAACGGCGATCAGTGGTGCGCCGCCCAGGCCTCCTCGCGGGTTCAGTCCTCGCTCTGCAAGGGCGGGCACCACGACTGTTCTGGCTTTCTATCAGGTGACGGTGATGGCGTAGTGGTGGCGGTTGACGAAAAAACGGCCACGCGTGGGAATTGGCCGATGAGTTGCTTACGCAGCGACCGAGAAGGCGGCGGCGGGCTAGAGCTTGGAGGCGGCTTAACCTGCTGTGGTCTGTCAGTCTCCGAGGACGGCCTCCTTGGCCGTGTGCGCGAGGAGGCTTTGGGTGCTGTAGGGCAGCCCGATCCGGTTCCAGTGGAAGATCACGTGGTGGGTGAGTACGGCACGAAGGCCGCGGTGGAGCGTTCCGGTGCGCGCGAGCTGGCCGAGCCGTTCGCCGGCTGTATGGAATGCGGCGGTCCAGGTCGCGACGTCGGAGAGCTGGCCGCCTGGCCCCATCAGCGGGCTGGCTGGGTCGGTGTCGACCGTCAGCAGTCGTTGAAGTCCGGCTTGGAGGTTGTGGACCTGGTCGGGCGTGGTTTCGGCCGGGAGTGGCCGGTTCTCGGCGACGCGAGCCCAGATGTCGCCTTGTTCGTACCAGTCCTGTCCGGCGCTCCGCAGGAGCGTGCTGCACAGCAGGATGGTCAGTTCGCGCCGCCGCTCACGAGCGCGGATGCCGTCAAGGATGTGCTGGCTGTCGCTGTGGAACAGCTCGTGGGCGATGGTCATGGCGTTGCGGCCGCCGAAGGCGTGGACTTCGGGCTCGTAGATAGTCTCGACCCATCCGGCGACCCGCCCGTTCTCGCGCAGGCTGTCCAGCGCCTGGTGCACGGCCTGCCGGGCAGCGTCGGCGTGCTCTGGAGCTGAGAGGTAGCGCAGGCGCCAGGTTGGGGCTTTGCGGATGAACGACCAGGACACGACCAGGCCGGCGGTCTCGGGGTTGTCCAGCACGGGCCGGAGGTGGGTGGTGGCGGTGTCCTCGGCCGTGGCGTAGTCGGTGAACTCGATGGCGACCTGGAGCCATCCGTGGTTCTCGTGCTGCGGGCTGGTGTCGGTGTCCACGTGGTCCTTCGGGACGGGTCAGGCCAGCAGCAGGCAGGTGTCCCAGCCCGATCCTGGCGGGATGTCGCCGACGGCGGTGAGCAGGGCAAGTGCGGCGCCGGTGCTGCCTTCGAGCAGCCCGGCATCAGGGGATGCAGTGCGCAGCTGGTCGACGAGCAGATCGGTCAGGTGTGGCAGGTGGGCCGCGAGGTCACCGGTCGCGGCGTCGGCTGCTGCGCGCCAGGTGGTGTGCAGCAGCCCGGCCGCGCCGTGGCAGAGACTCGGGTCGATGATCCGGGCGAGCTGGGCTGGGTCGCTCACGCAGCCGAGCAGCGCCGTCTCGGCCGTGCGCTGGCGGGCGGCATCGCCGGTGGCGAGGGCGGCGAGTTGCTGGGCTCGGGCAATGCCGGGAGTGCCGTAGCACCAGGACGGCTGGAGCGGCTCGCGTTGCCCGGCGCGCCCGGCGCGGGCCTCCTCGAGAGTGATGGTCCGCGGCCACCAGGCCGCGCCGCCGTGGTCGTCCTGCCATGAATCGAGCCACGCGCAGATGCGGGCGATGGCGTCGGTGTGTCCGTCGACGGTGACGTCGTGCCGCATCGTGGTACCGAGGAAGGCCAGTACACCGCAGATCCCGTGGGCCAGGCCGAAGTTTCCGTGCCCGCCGGGGTACTCGGCGGGCGGCTGGCCGGTGGGACCGTGCTCGGTCCACCACCCCGGGAGTCCGTCGTGGTCGGGCAGGGGTTCGGTGAGCCGGACGAGGTAGGCCAGCACGGCGGCGGTGATCTCGTGGTGCGGGTTGCGGCGCAGGTGGTAGGTGCCGAGGCCGGTGAGTCCGCGGATCAGGTCGAACTCGGCCAGTGCGGGGAGTTCGCCGCGGTCGATGCGGGTGTGCGGCGTCGAGGCGGGCACGGGTCAGCGTGACGGTGGCGGTGTCGAGCTGCGCCAGTCCCCGATGGTAGCGGCCGGAGCCTTCGGCGGCGGCGTGGGTGACGAACGCCAGCGCGGGGATGTCGAAGAATAGGCTCGCGGTGTGCCCGCCGTGTAGGTCGACATTAGCGGCGGCGGACAGCCAGGTGTGGACAGTGGCCCAGGAGCCGGGGTGGCTGTGGGCGCGTTCGATGTGCAGCAGGGCGACCCCAGCGGCGCCGTTGGCCATCGACTGCGGCCAGGGCCGGTGCAGGCCAGAACTCGTTGCGAGCAGCGCGGGATCGGCCAGGTCCTCGGCGATGCCGGTGGCCAGGTCCAGCAGCGCCGGGTTCGGGCCGGTCACTGGCGCATCCTTGTCCTGGTGCGGTGGCTTAGGGCGGCGGCACGGGCCAGGCGATGACAGGTCCGCTCGGACTCCGGGGCGATCCCGGATGTGCGGATGCAGTGCAGGTGCAGCAGCGACGCCAGCACAGCGTCAGTCGCGACGTCACCGTTGATGAGCGTGTCGCGATATGTGGACAGCGCCGTTCGGCGCCGCTCCCAGGCCACCACGATTTCCTCGCCGCCCGCCAGATCTCGCACGGCCGCCCAGCCGACGGAAGGGTCGGCCAGCCGCATCGCCTGCTCGTAGACCATGCGGTCCGGGGCGGGGATCGGGTCGGTGGAGATGTTCTCGATCAACCAGGTCGCGCCTTGAGCAATGCGGCCGGTGAACGCAGCGGCCAGGTTGAGCAGGCTCGCCGCGGTCAGGGCGCGAACGTCGACCGACCCGGGGCCGGCCACATGCGCGCGTTGCGCGACAGCGGCGGCGGAGTCGGCGGCGAACACCGTCTCGGCTGCGGACATCGCGCTGCTGTGGCCGAACCGGCCGGTCTCCGGGTGGTAGGTGTCCAGCGTCATCGTCGCGATCAGCCCGGACCGCCGCAGCTCCGCTGCCCACGCGCCTACACGGTGTACAACGCGGCCATAGTCGTCGCCGACCCGCATACGCAGCCTGAGGTGGTTGTCGGGGTCGCGGTAGGGCACGAACCACCACGGCACCGGGCAGTCCAGGGTCCACAGGAGCTCGGGCAGGTGAGTGGTGAGCAGCGCCGTGTGCCGATCGGGATGGCCGTAGAGCTTGCAGAACAGCCAGTGCCCAGCCCCGGGCAGCTGCCCGTCCGCCGCCGTGCTCGCCGTGATCGGTGCGGTCCGAGCGGGGAGCGGTGGCCAGGTGCGGGGGCCGATGGCGACGAGCGGGAGGACGATCTCGTGGGCGTGTCCGCCGAGCCAGTCGTACGCGTCGGCGTCAGGGGCCTCGTGGACGGTGGCGTGCCCGTGGCGGTCCAGCTGTGCGCGCAGCAGATGCAGGTGGGCCGGTTCGTTCAGGTCCAGGCGGATGCGCTGGTCGTTGCCGCCGAGGTAGACCGCGCCGGGCACCATCGTCCGCTCCCGCCACACAGCGAGACTCGCAGTCCACTCCGGCCACGATGCGGCCGCGCCAGGCAAATCGGTGCTGGTCAGCGCCCAGCGGGCGGGCGAGAGAACGATGCGGCGGTGGGTCAGACGAGGCAGGAAGGGCAGCTGACCGGCGGTGCCCCAGGAGAACGGCCCGCACACCGCCGCCCGCGCGGTGGACAGCTCGCAGACGAACCGCAGCAGCGGGTGCGCGAAGTTGGTGAACTCCACCGCGCTGAACACCTCCGGCTCCACCGGCCGCCCGAGCGAGCGTGACCACAGCCAGAAGCGGTACGCGTCGCCGACAACCAGTAGATCCTCCGGAGCCAGCACTCCTCTGTCGGTGGGGCGGTGTTCGCTGATCGAGAGCAGGTCGGGTAGTACTTGGCGGGTGCGAGCGACGTTCTCGGTCTCGGTGTAAAGCGGCGGGCAGGACACCTGCACTCGCCGCGCACCGGCGTTGACCGCGGGCAGGGCGGCGTAGGTGCGGGCCATCCGGTCCTGGTCAGAGTGGTCGAGCAGATCAAGGAACCGACCGGTGGTGGTGCCTGCGGCGCGGAACGCGCCGCTGACCACCAGCGTGAACCCGCCCTGGTCGAGCGCGGCCCGGCTGGAGGCGTGGAGCCGGACGGCCAGCTCGGTGTGCGGTGGCCACTGCGCCCGCGCGAGGTTGTCAGCCTCCAGCTCGGTGATCGCCGCGTCGTCCAAGACGACCTCGATGTCGCGGTTGAGCGCGGCGGTCTGGGCCACGCGCAGCAGGGCAGCGTCGCGCTCGGACACCCGCGGCGCGGGGCGTTCCAACAGTGAATCCCTGTAGCCGGCCGGGAAACCGAGACCGCGGTCGGGGCTGACCAGTTCCAGCAGCGGGACGGCCGCGCCGATGCCGTAGCGCTCCAGGAAACGGGCGTGATAGTCCAGCCAGATCGGCTTCCCGAACGGATACGGCGTCAGCCGCGCCAGCACGCCCGCGGCCCGTTCCACCTCGCGCGTCACCGCCCGGGGCAGAACGAGATCCGTGTCGGCGCGCAGATCAACCGCCACCTGCCGCCGATCGCCGATGCCGGGTTGGTCGCGCAGCTGGGCGAGCAACCCCCCTACGGCAGGGATGTCATCGGCTCCGGTCTCGTCCAGGACATTAAGGACGTAGGCGAGGGGGTCGGTGGCGGTCATCGGTGGGCGCAACGCGCTGATGAGGACACGCTGCCCGACCAGCTGGTGCAGCATCCGCGCGATCACCAGCGGTGTGGTCATGGGGAACGCGGTCGCGAGCGTCTCGGCGAGCTCGCCCAGGCGAACCGGAGTCCGGGCGGCATGGACGACCAGCTCGATCGCGGTGGTGTGGCGGATCGACACTTCGGCCGGGTCGGTGCGGGCCGCGGCCGGGGCGGGGTTCTGGCGAAGGCCGACGACCAGCCTGCCGTCGCGCACCGTCGCCGCGTTGTTAACCACGACCGGCAGCCGCGCGGCCAGCTCGGCGCAGCCCTCCAGCTCAGCCACCACCCCAGCCAGCCATACCGCGCCGACCCGGCCGGTGGCCTGGTGGTTCTCGCCGATCCGGACTGTGGTGGCCGTGCCGACTGCGGCGGGCGCGACGCCGGCGAACAGGCCAAATGGGGTCGCCCGGTTCGATGCCCGCAGCCGGTAGCGCAGCAGCGACGCGACCGCGCCACGCACTTGACGTACCCGCCGCTCGCGCCCGGCGCAGATCGCGGTGACCCGGTGGGCCAGGTCGGGGCTGGCTGCCTCGACGGCGCGGGCAAACGCGGTGTCCGCCCAGGTTGTGGCAAGCCAGTCCCGCCAGTGTGGGACCTGCTCGCCGGTCAGGTCGGGCCAGTCGCCGTTGTCCACAGTGGACGGGATGGTGGCGATCCGGAGCATGGCCGCGTCGGTCACGGTGAACATCTCAAACCCCCTGGTAGACAAGGACGGCCTGGGGCGAGGTATGTCGTGCACCCCGCCGCCAGGCCGTTACCGGTCAGCGCTGCGCGTGTCAGCAGGTGCTGTTGGAGCAGGCACTCTGGCAGGTAGCACCGCAGTTGTCGTCGGTGTTGCGCATCAGGTCGGCGACCACTGGGCCGGAGGCCACGATGGACAGGTCGAGTTCGAACTCCATGTCCGGCGCGGCGGTCGGGACCTGAGTGTGCTGAAGCGTCATGCCGAAACTCCTCTACAGGGTTGGTGAATCGTGCGGATGGGACGACCTGCCCGGCCCTCGTCAGGACGAGGACGGCCAGGAAACCAGGACGCGCGTGTGCTTCTTCTCCATCAGGCGACCTTCACCGATCTCGGCGTCGGGAGTACCGGCCGGGAAGACCTCGATCCGCGCGCCGGGGCCGTGGCGGTGCACGCGGTCCCACTCGCGGATCAGCGCGACGTACTTTTCGGCGATGCTCTCGCCGTCGCGGCCGTGGCCGTAGACCACGAACTCGAACGACGTGCGGTCCTCAGAGGTCGCCTGCGACGCCCGGTAGGCGAAGCTGCTCCCGGCCAAGGCCGTCTTCGCGCCCATGCGGGCGGAACGCTCCACCACCCCGGCCTCGATCATCTCGGATTTGGCGACGAGTAGTCCGAAGTCGTCCAGGGCTGTGGCCAGGAACAGGTCCAGCTCGTCGAACGACTCGAACCCGCCCACTTCCACGCCCGACTCGCGCACCACCCGCGGCACGCTCAGCGCCTCACGCAGTGCGTCGGCGTCCACGGCCTGGTCGGCGTCCACCCGCAGCGCGACGTCCTCCCCGCGCAACAGGACCAGACGCTCGGCGTTGGCGCCGACGCCCAGGATCGGCACGAACCCGCAGAGCACATAGCCGCGGCTGACCAGGCGCCCCTGCTCGCGCACCAGCGCGACGGAGCGAGTCAGGCCGCGCATTCGCAGCGGCACGACGAGCACGCCGCCCTCCGCCAGCTGCTCGGTCCAGGCAGGCGGGATGTCCCAGGCTCCGGCGGTGACCACGATCCGATCGAACGGCGCATGCCCGGGAACCCCGCCCTCAGCGTCTGCCCGCACCACCCGGACCCGCGAGTACCCGGTGTCAGCGAGGAACTCGGCGGCGCGGTCGGTGACGAACGAGTCGATGTCGACTGTGGTGACATGGCCGTTCGGGCCGACCAGTTCCGCGATGAGCGCGGCGTTGTAGCCACCGGAGCCGATCTCAAGAACCCGCATCCCGGGCCGGATGTCGGCCTGCTCCAGCATCATCGCCTGAATCCGCGGCGCGGACACCGAGCTGGTGGCGAGCCCGTTCTCGTCCCGCTGGGTGATGACCACGTCGTCGCGGTTGTAGACCTGCTCCAGCGGCGCGCCGGGCGCGAACGCTTCGCGGGGCACTGTGGCGAACGCCCGAATCAGGGCGTCACTACACAGTTCGTCGTGAGTGCGCAACTGCTCGACCATCGCAGCGCGCAGCACGGCGGCCCTGTCGGTGACGGTGTCGTCGTCTCGTAGTGTGTTCACTCGCTCACTTTTCCAGTAGCTGTTCCGAGGCTGCGGACGTCCGCGCCGGTGGGGTCAGGTGGGTTGCCGAGCGGGCTTGCGGAGGCTGTGCCGTCCGGCTGGCGTGGTGCGGTCGGCGGTGTCGCCGACGAGGTGGCGGTAGGCGGCTTTCCAGACAGTGCACCGAACCCGGCGACGCCACGGCCCCGCCGTGCAGGAGCGGCAGCGACCCAGCTCGTCGGGCGCGTGCACGGCCAGCAGCGCCCGAAACGCCCCGGTCAATCGGGCGATCTCGGAGTCCGCAAGGACGGCTTTGGACTGCTGGTCGCCCTCGTCGGCGAGACGTTCGAGGTAATCGAGCCGCCCAAACACCGCTCGCTGGAGGGTGGAGGTGAGGACTTCATCCATGGTCGTACTCCTCGTTGACGGTGTCCGACGGCCAGGCACGGGAATCCTGTGATGTGGCCGGTGCTGCGGGTGCGGGCCACAGTCGCGGGTGCAGGTCGAGCGGGACGACGTCGCCGACCCGCAGCCGGGCGGTGTGTACGCGGTGGGCGGCGTCGTCGAAGTACCGGCACGGCCAGAACCGGCCCGCACAGGTCGGGCAGACGCCCGAGTCGTCGGGGTCCGGCAGGTGCATCGTCAGGTCGTTGATCGCCTCAGCCGCGCGTCCGGCGGGGCTGTCCGACGCTACGACCACGCCCTCCACGGCCCGGATGTCCCCCTCCATCGTCTTATGCCATCCCCGCCGGGCCGGTGGGCGTCTGCAAGACCGGAAGCCGGCGGCGCCCGAGCAGAAGATCGGAGACCAGGTCGTCGTAGGCACGGCCCAGCTCGCCGAGCTGGTTCGCCGCGAGTCGGACCCGCGGATCGTCCACCGCGGCGCGGGCATCAGCCATCAGCTGCCCGCGCATCCACACCGTCACCAGCCGCCCGACGAGCTGGCCGAGAGATTCGGTGTGCAGGACACCGGTGCGGCCCTCGGTGAGCGCGGTGGCGGCCCAGCGGTCGATGCGATCGAGCAGCGCCGCACAGGCGGCGTCGTGTGCGTGCACCGTGCGGGCGGCGGTGGCCAGCACCGGATCAGCGGCCCGGGGATCGCAGACGATCTGGTGGGCTCCGGCGCGCAGCCGGTGCTCGGCGGCCAGCGCCGCCGCCACGGCCAGCACCGGGTGCCCGTAGCCGCCGGGCGGCGTAGTGGCGAACGCGCGCACCACGGCCGTCGCTCGGGGCAGCGACGACGTGGTCACGGTCTCGCTCGGCGCGGTCGACGGGGTGATGGTCATGGCGGTCACGACGCCGATCCGTCCGTGGTGGGAACGGGTCGGCCGGTCATCTCCCACGCGGTGAAGCAGGCGACGCTCCGCTCCCACAGCCTGCTGGCGCCGACCTCGGCGACGTGCATCCGGACGCGGTGGGCGCGGTCGTCCCAGCACGCCATCACCCGGACGCCGGTCCCTGCCTCGACGTCGAGAATCAGGTGCTCGTCGATGCGCCGGTGCAGTGTCCGGCGCCGGTATTCGACAGTCGGCATTCCGGTCGCCACGATCGCGGCAGCGCCTCGGTGTTCGATGCCTGGCACGAACAGCGCCGGGACGAGCGCGGCGGACTGCAGCTCGGTGATCAGGGCAGCGCGGCGGTGTTCGTCGCGCCAGATCCGGGTGACGGCGTGGACGAGTTCGGCCAGAGCCGTTCCCGGTGAGGTGAGGGTCGCGGTCATCGCACGTCGTTCCTTCGTCTGTAGGGGCAGCGACCCCGGACTGGTCGGGGGTCAGCGCCGGGGCCGCTGCCGATCGGACCGCCCGGGACGTCGCTCGACGGCGGCGGGGGCAACGCCGGAGCGCCATCCCGGACGGGAGTTCGTCACCAGGTACGGTGTCGGCTACCTGAGTGACGTAGGTCATGAAGACGACCGTACAACTGACGATCGTCAAAACCGATACTCCGATCGGGTGGGCCTTCTGCGTGCGGCGCAACCTGCACGTGTGAGGGCGCTACCAGGAAGAACAGGAGCACCACCGTGGCCACAAGCAGCCCAACCGCGCTGAGGTGGTGGTTCGCCGTCGCGATGCGGCGGCTGCGGGAGGCCGCCGGCGTCAGCCGCGAAGCTGCCGCGCAGGCAATCCAGGGCAGCGTCTCCGCGATCGCGCACATCGAGAACGGCCGCTCCCTGCCCAAACCGCTGGAGCTCAAGGAACTACTCCGCCTCTACGGCAAGGCCGAGCAGGTCGACGCGTTTCAGGGACTGCGCGAGCGAGCCCGCAAAGGCAGGGATTGGTGGATCGGGTTCGCCAACAACGAGATCGAACAGGACTTCGATGTCTTCCTGGGCATGGAGTCCAGCGCGAGCCAGATCGAGAGCTGGGACGCCCAGGTCATCCCCGGTCTGTTGCAGACCCGTGCCTACGCTGAGGCGCTCGTCCGAGGCGGCAACCCGAACCTGCCCAAAGACGAGGTCGAACGCCGGGTCGAGCTGCGCCTGACCCGTCAGCAGATGGTGTTTGAGCAGGGGGAACATCCCTTGGTGTGGCGGGTCGTGGCTGAACCGGCGCTGACTTGGCGCATCGGCGGCGACACCGTCATGCGCGAGCAGCTGAATCACCTGGCCGACCTCGCCGAGCGGCCCGGTATCAAATTGCAGGTGCTGTGCTCGGCGGTGGGCGCGCACACTGGCGTGGAGGGCACGTTCACCATCCTGTCCGCTCCTCCAGAACTGGAGGACTACCCCGGATGCGTGTACGTCGAGACCCTCGTCGCGCCCTACTACTACGAGGAGCTGGAACAGATCAGAAAGTACCGCAACGCGTTGGACGAACTGCGAATCAAAGCCACCGCGCCGGACAAGACGCCGGCGCTGTTTCGCCAGCTAGCAAAGGAACTGTGAGCGATCATGACGCACGAGGACGCCGTTGCTGCCCTCGCCGCCGCGACCAACTGGCACAAAGCCTCCCATAGCAACAAGGAAAACGGCTGTGTTGAGGTCGCGTCCGTGCCCGGAGTGATAGGGGTCCGCGACACCAAACTTGGTGCGGCGAGCCCCATCCTGGCCTTCGACCCCAACGAGTGGGAAGCCTTCATCCGTGGCGCCAAGGACGGCGAGTTCGACATCTAGAACACCACCCGCATCACCCGAGAGCTGGGCGAGAACGCCCCCGGCCACCGCTGCATGGCCGGGGGCGCTCCCGATGAGCTCGGTCATGTTCGCCACCGATCGTGCCTCACTCCATGCCGTTGACGCCGCTCATCCGGCAGGATCATCGATCACTCCAAGGATACTCGGCGCTGAACCGGTCAAACCCGTGATTGAGATCCTCGTCGGTGGCGTAGTGGTCCACCGAGATTGACGATCCGGCGACCACACCGGCAGCGTCGAGCACGCCTGCGACTGCGTGCACGATCGCCGCGTACTGGTTCGGCGCCACGTCGGAGGGCAGCCGCACCCTGAACTCACGCGATTCCACAGACTCCACGCTGCCCGATGCCCGGTGGCAAACAACGGCCTTACCGGGTGCTCTCAATGTCGTCACCCAGGCGTCGATGTCGCGTTCGGGCCGGGTTCGGTTAGGCATACGCTGCCGAGCCGCGCTAGCCGTACTCGCGGATGAAGCTGTGGTCGCAGTCTTGTCCGCTCATACTTGGGGTGGCGCGTGGGGTAGGCGATGGGCGAGTACGTCGAAGTAGTGCTGGTTCGACCAAGCTCGCCGGTCACCGATGACGTAGAGACGGCGTTTCGCGCGGCTGGCCGCGACGTTGAGGAGGTTGGGTTTGCTCGCGGCCCACTGTCGTGCACCGGGACGTTGTGGGTCGCTGCCGAGGACGAGGATCACGATGTCGGCCTGCTTGCCCTGGGCAGTGTGGATCGTTCCCGCTACCAGCCCCGGATAACGATCACCGAATTTGCGGACTCGGTCGGCGATATCCCGGAACGGCGCGATCACCATCACCTCGGACATGTCGAAATCCAGCCCGGCGAGAGTGCGGAGGATCCGATCGAGCTGCACGCCCTCAGCGGGGATCCAGTGGCTTTGGGAATCGACGGAGGCGACGTCGATCCACTTCGACTCGGGCAACGTCGGATACTTTTCGGCGAAGCTCGCTGCATGCGTTGGCACAATGGCGTGGATCATCAGGCCGTCGTAGGCGATATCGTTGGCGATACCGAACATCGGCTGGTCGCAGCGGCGATGCACCATCAGGGGCGCACCTACCCAGGTTTTCCCGTCCGCTCCTGGCAACCACGTCCCTAGCGGGGTGACCCGGTCCGCTAAACGTTGCACGGATGTGCGACTGGCCGACCACTGCTCATCGACGCCCCGTTCCTGCCGGATAGCTTGCTCAGCGCGGAAAGGCATCGTGGTGATCGGTTCTAGCTGCAAAGGGTCGCCGACGATCACCGCGCGCTTTGACCTCCATAAGGCCCCGACCGCGCTTTGCGGAGTCGCCTGCCCCGCCTCGTCGATCAACAACCATCCCAGCGCCTCGCCGCGTAAATGGGAGAACATCCGGGCGAACGACGAGAACGTCGTTGACACCACTGGTACCACCAAAAACAGCGCCTGCCAAGCCGCGAGCGCGTCGGCCTCCGGTAAGGTCCGCGGCGCGCTACCGGCGAGGACATCAGCGGTGCCGTGCAGAGTCTGCCGCATTTCCTTCGGAGTGTGCTGCAGAAACGCCTTGTGCAGTCTCAATGCTGCCAGGAACAGTTCCGTGCGTGCACAGTTCCATTCTGTGTCGGTCCACGGGGCCGTCAATTCCCGACGGCCCCGATCCTTCCACCAGGAGCCGTCGAGGAAATGCTTCCCGAGATTCACTTGCCCACGCGTCAATGTGGCGATGATCGCGTTCAGCTCGGCCTCCGCGTCGCGCACCGCCTCCGCGGCGGTCGTGGCAGCGTGACCGGCGGCATTCGCGTCAGATGTCAGTCGTGCTTGACCATGGTATGCCGCGCCGTAGGCCTGTTCGGCGGCCAAGATCTGCCCGGCGAGGTACTGATCGCGGGCGTTCCATTCCCGCATGGCTCTGCCGAATGTTGTTAGCCACTGCAAAAACCGGGGTTTGAACCGGAGGTTCTCGACGCGCCTCGACACCCGATGGTCTCGTTCGATCTGCCATGCCCGCACGATGCGTTCCGCCTCAGCGAGGTGAGCACGCGCCTCCGCGAACCGCTGGCTCGCTTCCGCGTGATCCAGGCGGCGCCCGCGCACCCGGCTTTCCGCGGTCACCTTCCGGGTAACAGCCTGATAGACCTGTTCACGCTTAACTTGCGCGGATTCCGCTCGCTTCAGGACGCCAAGGAAGTCTGCAACCGCCTCCGCCCATGTACACGATGGGGATGTCAGCTCGTAGTCCTTGAGGATCGCCAGCAGCCCTGCGTGGGACAGATCCATCTCGATCATGTCCTTGTCGGCGGACTCGGTCTCCGGCTTGTCCAGGTCGGCTGGCGATACCGGTGTCGGCTTGCGGTACCAGAACTCACTGACGAAACGTCCGCGGTTGTCTTTGTTGCCAAGCTTGGCGGCGAGCAGTCCCCACCCGGCGTTCCCGTCACCGGTCTCAGCGGTGCTCCGTGGATCGGCAGTCAGCAGCTCAGAACTGGTGCCGGCGAAGTAGTCGAGCTCCTCGGCCATCTCCCGCCAGCAGTCGTCGATTGCGTCCCGCGCGGGCATCTCGTTGGTGACGTTCTCCACAGCGCCGTTGTTGGCCGACGCGACGACGATCTCGAACCCGGTGAGCTGCGGCACCAGCGTGTGGATGACCCTCTTGCGGTCACCGGTCACCCAGCCTTTCTCTTTCCCGATGAACGCGTCTGCGGGACGAGGCAGCGTGGCGAGCACGCGGGCGCGCTCGACCACCACCGCGGCGACCAAATCCCGCAACATGGTCGTCTTACCGGTGCCCGGCGGCCCGTTGACCGCGAAAATCCCCGCACCTGTCGCAGGGAGTCGAAGCGCGCTGTTGACAGCGAGCTGCTGCCCCAACGCCAAGGAGTGCTCCGGATCGCTGGGCCACCGGCCTAGCGGAATGTGCCTCGGCGCGGTGACGTGCGCTACCGCGTCCAGGTCCTCCTGCACATCCACCCGCTGCCCGAGGTCGAGTGCGGAGTCGGGGCGCAGATACTCGCGCAACGCCGCCCCGGCCCTGCCGGCCCGGGCGTGTTCGGTGACAGTGATGAGATCATCGGCGATCATGCTGTTGAGGAAGTCATGGCCGGTGTCATGAGCATTGCGCAGAGCCACGCGCTTGCTCTGAACGCGAATTTCGCCGTGACGCACCGCCGCGCCAAGACGAGCCATGTCCTCGGCGAGGTTGAAGCATCCCGCCAGGAGGTCCTGCCCCATCGGACTGCCCACCTGGTGTCCGCCGCGCGCGAGTGCCGCAGCTCGCGCGTCGTGCGAATCAGGGCCCACGAGCTTCTCGAACAGGTCGCTGAAGCGAAGTTTGACAGCTTCGAACCCGGTCAACCAGCCGTCTGCCCCCGGGCCTGGATGCAGGACCCGGCTCGTGGCCCACGCGCAACTGGACAACACCTCCGATCCAACGATCGGGCGACCCTCGGCGGAGACAACGAATGTCACCAGCGCGCTTTGCCCGGCCGGTCGCTCCTCGAAGCTCGGCTCATTCGGCTCGAACACCGACTGCAGGACATCAAAGATCGAGTCCAGGCCATAGATGCCCAGATGTACAACGTGCTGCCACACCCGCCCGTCGGTGAACCGGCGCCGCGCCAACTCATGGTCCGGCTCCCACGGCAACGGCTCGCCGGGCTTGACCGCGAACATCAGCTTGTCGCGATCGACCTTCTTCACCGGCGGCGGGCTAAACATCTCCGCCATACTCCAGAACTGCACGATCCCTGCACGGTCCTCGTCCGTTCCCGGCGCCGGGCGTGGGCGAGCTGACGCCCGCACCTCACGTCGAGGTAACTGCTCCCGGCTGCCCTGCCCCGCCGCCGCAGGCGCGCCACCGGCATTGGCCAGCACCTGTGCCAGCAAGTCTGACGACCCGGCCGGACGAGTCAGCGGCCGGTCACTGCCCTGGTCGAGCTGTTCCTCGACGGATGTCGTCGCCGGGCCTCGGACGAGAGCGAGCCGACCGGCGGTGTTGGTAGCGCGGCGTTGGGGTGCAGGCAGGCCCCGGCCGTCGAGTTCAGCATGGACGTGCTGGTAGATCTCGTCCAGCGACAACGGAGTCGGCTCGGCGAGTGCACGCAGCAGGGCTGCGGTGAACGCGGTGTGCCGCGATCCTGGCGGCGCATGTGACGGAGAGGTCGCCGAACTGGAGGTCAGTGTATAGGTGCCGGTGAAGTTGAGCTGGCCGGCGACCAGAGCCTGCGGCGTGGACATCGCGGCAATGGCCCGACCGGAGAAGCAGCAGTCCAGGATCAGTACCCGGGCGCGGGCACGTGCCTGGCCGAGGTCCTGCTTGATCCGCGCTACCGGGATGCCGCTGTAGCCGACGTTGCGGGGCTCGGTGTCTTCGAGCCCGAGGTGCAGGCTCCCATCGTCGTCAAGCAGCCCGTGGCCAGCGTAGTAGACCAACAGCAGATCCGTGGCTTCACGACTCGCGCGGCTCAGAGCCGCACCCACACTTGGCAACGACGCGGGAGCGCCGATTCCTTCGACCAAGCAGTGCTCGCTGCCAAGCAGGCCGTGCAAGGGATCGGTCAGGGTGTCCCGTAGTACTTGAAGATTGTCCGAAACTGCGGGGATCGCCGCCAGCTCGGTAGATTGGAAGGTGCTCGCACCGATCAGCACCGCTCGGGACGAACTGCCGTTCGGGAACCACAAGTCTGTCACCCGATTCATTCCTCGACAGGTGCGATCAGCGCTTTGACCTCGCGAATCACTGTTTCGGGATCACGAGCCCGCCGCACGTTGACAATAACCTCACGACCGTACGGCGCTTTCACCGTGACGGTGATGTCAGCATGGCGCTGTGTCAACCAGGTCGACAGCGACTGAGCGAGCACGGCCCCGGCGCCGCCGAGTGTCACCACCAGCATGTCGACCACGCCGCTCATATGACCGTGTCGGATCGGCATGTCACGCCATTCCAGACAGCCGCGCAGCTCATCTTCACGCACGAGCCACCCGCGCAGCTGCCGCTCCGCGTCATCGCCATGCAAGCTCACGTGTAACTCGGCATCGCGTGCCGCTCGCGCATCTCTGGGCTGCTCATTGATCACGGGCATCTCCCCATCATGCCAGCAAAGCCACCATCCACCGTGCCTTTCCCGGGATGGATGGGCTCACCTGCGGCGTTGCGCAAGTCTTGTCGGGGCGGCCGAACGCCTGACAGGGTTGCAACGGGGATAAGTTCTCGTGTTCCGCGGTGTCGGTCCTTCAAGGTTTGTTCCCCACTTCGTCCGTGAGCGTAGATGGCGTTTCACGATGTGGTGTGCCTCAATACCATGAGGCCACAATCCGACACCTGCGAGGGTTGCCAGTGCAAGGACTAAGCTGGCGTCCGATCCAAATTTCAGCGGCTCAAACGCGGCCTGCACACCGACGGTGGCGAACCCGACAAGCGCGAATCCAGCTGCCTTTTTCATAAGTAGGCCAACTTGAGAACGCACTGCTGAATCTAGATCGAAGTGATCGGCCGCTTGATACGCTAGAAAAGCAATAGTGAAGGGAGCCACGATGATGAAGCACGTAAACGCAAAGGCAGGCTGTCGATAGAAAAAGGTTCCGGCTATCGAAATTACAGCCACCGCTGCGACGAACGTGGTGACCAATCGCTGGTAGTTTCGGCGGCTACGTCGACGGAGTCCGTTGAAACGGTTGGGGCGCCGTAGGCCGTTGCCAGCGCGACGTGCCGAGCGGCCGGTTGCTCTTCGTTTTGATTCGTGACGTGTCATGCCGCGCAAGTTTGCCAGACGGCTCGAGGTCCGCTGCGCAGAACTATAGACACCCAAAAATGAACTGACCGACTGGAGACGGTTGAGGTTCTCCCTTTGGGCCGGACACTCTGAGCCAGACAGTGGTCTGGGGAAGGATGTCCTGGTGCCACGTTCGTCGAAGTATCCCGAGCAGTTCCGCAAAGACGCGGTCGAGTTGGTCCACACCTCGGATCGTCCGCTGCGTCAGGTCGCCCGCGACCTGGGCGTGAACCACGAGACCTTGCGCGCCTGGGTCAGGACCGCCGAGAAGCTGGCCGGGCGGCCGTCCGCTGCGTTGGGTGGCGCCGGTCAGGATGGGTTGCGGACGCTGCGTAAGCGGGTGGCGGAACTGGAGGTGGAGAAGGAGATTCTGCGGGAGGCGGCCGCCTATTTCGCCAAGGAGATGGGTCGTTGACCTGCAGCTACGCGAGACGTGCCGATATAGCGGCCAACGTAAGCCTCCGCAGCAAACCGAAGCACAAGATCATCGTCGTAGGCTGAGGTTGGGAGAGTTCCCGGTGTGGTGGTCATGACCTCCATTGTCAACCCGAAGTTCGCCCGCCAGCACCGCCCAATCACCCACATGCGGCGTGAGAGTGTGTTCGGCTCGGGTCCGTTGGGGCCGGGTCACACCCAATCTGCTGGTGGCCGGTGAGACGACGCGGGCGGCAGGTCCGGGGGATGTGTCGGGTCACGTAGGTCGCTGACCGGTTCGGGGGTGCGGGGTGGAGTGGGAGCGGGTCGCCGCGGTGACTGGGCCGGGTGGACCGGGATCGGGGTATGTGGTTGCGCCGCGGCTGGTGCTGACGTCGGCGCATGTTGTGGCGCGGGCGGGTGCGTCGGTGGTGGTGTTCCGGCCCGGACGGGCCGGTGCGTTCACCGCGACCGTGGCGTGGTGCGGAACACCAGGCGGACGCGACGACGCCGCACTGGTCGTGGTCGATGACCCGGACTGGAACCCGGTAGGGCTTGCGAGGGTGTGCTGGGGGCGTTCGGTGACGCACCGCCCGGGGATCGGGTGCGAGAGCTGGGGTGTGCCGAATCTGGTCCAGCGCCCGGACCGCTCGATCGAGGTGGAGCAGCTCTCGGGCACGCTCAACCCGGGCGATCGGATGGTCGGTGACCGCTATCTGATGAAGCTGACGAGTCATCCCCCCGTGGGGACCTCGCCGTGGGGTGGCCTGTCGGGGGCGGCGATGTTCTGCGGTGACCTGCTCACCGGCGTCATCGTCAGCGACCCGGCCGACCGCGCCCACGCCGCGCTGGAGACGGTGCCGATATCGCTACTGCTGTCCGACCCTGGCTTCGCCGCGGTCATCGACGCTCACACCGGTTCTACCGGGCCTAGGTGTGAGCCGGTCGAGTTGCGGCCGCTGGCCGACGTGCAGGCGATGTCGTGGGCCGGGGCACCGGTCACGTCGCCAGCAGGGTTGTTGCCGGCACGGCGCGCGGTGGTCCCTTTCCATGGCCGTGAGGACCTGCTCGCGGACCTGGACGGGTGGGGCAGGCTGCCGGGGCTGGGGGTGTGGTTGCTACACGGTCCGGGCGGACAGGGCAAAACGCGTCTGGCTCTGCACTTCGCCGATCAGATCGCTCGTGAGGGCTGGGCTGTGCTCTGGCTTCACCGGAATTCCGAGGCTGTCGCGTTGCAGACTCTGGCCGAGGTCCGGGTTCCGGCGTTGATCGTGCTGGACTATGCCGAGAGCCGCACCGGCCAATTCGCTGAGCTCGCCGAGGTCTTGGCCCGGCGACCTGATTCGATCCCGGTGAAGCTGCTGTTGCTCGCCCGCACCGCGGGTGCTTGGTGGATCGAGTTGCCGGCGGCCGGTGACACAGTGCGCGACCTTGTGGATACCGCCAGGGTCGCGTCGTTGCCGGTGCTGGATGACTCCGTCGAGGCCCGCCAGGACAGCTACCGGGGCGCGGTGACGGCGTTCGCCGCGGCATTGAGGCGTGTTCCCGGCCAGGACCAGCAGCCGTGGGAGGTCGCCGCTGCCACGCTGACCGGCCGGTCGGCGCCGGCCGTGGGCGGGCGGACTGTGCTGGCGGTCCAGATGGTGGCATTGGCCGATCTGCTCGATACCGCGAACCTGCCCGCGACCAGTCCGGGTAATGATGCGGGGCGGGAGCCGGAGGACCGGTTGCTTGATCACGAACGTGGCTACTGGCGGACCGCCGCTCACGCGGGTCACCTCGACCTCACGGAGGCGACTTTGGCCGACGTGGTTGCCGCCACCGTCCTGCTCGGCCCTGCCACCCTCGGCGAACTTGACGCGGTTCTGGCGCGGATACCGGCCGTCGCGGATCTGCCCGCGGACCGCAGAGAGGCAGTGCGGGGATGGGTGTTGCATCTCTACCCCGGCGGGAAGGATCAGACCTTCGACAGCCTGGCGCCGGATCGGCTGGCCGAACGCTTGGTCGGACGCCTGCTCCTGGACGCGTCCAGACCCTCGGTGGTCGAGGGCCTGGCCACCCAGGCCAGCGAGGTGGAAGCGGAACGGCTGCTGATCGTGGCCACCCGCGCGGCGGCACACGCCGCGCTGGGCCCCCGAGTTGGGGATGCGGTGACCGCAGTGTGTCTGCGACACCCAGCGTTGCTGGTCCCCGCCATTCGGGCGGCGACACGCCTGGAGCAACCTGGCCCCTTGCTGCGGGCCCTGGACCAGCGCATTACGGACCCGTCCACCGGCATCGCGATGCTGCAGCGCTTGTCCGGCGCGCTACCTGAGCGAAGTCAGGTACTCGCCGAGACGGCAGTCGGCATCGCGCAAGCGCTGGTGGAACGACACCGGCAGACGACCGAGGAGAGCCCAACTCAAGAAACCGCCAACGGCCTCGCCATGAGCTTGAATACCTTCTCCGTCCGGCTGGGTGACGTGGGTCGGTGGGAGGAGGGGCTGGCCGCGATCACCGAGGCCGTTGGTATCCGGCGTCGGTTGGCCGAGCAGCGCCCCGACGCGTTCCTGCCCAACCTCGCCACGAGCTTGAACAACCTCGCTGTCCGGCTGGGTGGTCTGGGTCGGTGGGAGGAGGAGCTGGCCGCGATCACCGAGGCCGTTGGTATCCGGCGCCGGTTGGCCGAGCAGCGCCCCGACGCGTTCCTGCCCAACCTCGCCATGAGCTTGAACAACCTCGCTGTCCGGCTGGGTGGTTTGGGTCGGTGGGAGGAGGGGCTGGCCGCGATCACCGAGGCCGTCGGTATCCGGCGCCGGCTGGCCGAGCAGCGCCCAGCAGTACACAGAGCAGCACTTGATCAATCACTCCGCGTCCTTGAACAATTGCAAAGCATGTCCAACGGGCCGACATCGCCATGACCTAACCCTGGGCGTCGCCTTCGGACATCTCTCTGCTGCAATTCGCGTCATCCGCTCATCGGCATGAGCGTTCACCGGCGACTGGTCAGTGGCAGGTCAGTCATCCAAGAGACACGATCGTCAGGACGGCACAGCGCGCGCTCGCGCCAGAGCGTCAGCCCAGGCGCTGGTGTACTCGTCAACTGTCACCCAGCGCAGGCTGTGGAATGGTGACTCGTCCGAGCCCTCGGCGATGTAGACGCGGTCGGCGTACTGCCAGATCAGGATGCGCCAGCACTGATCACGGTCGCTGTACGGCCGGCTGATGTCTCCCAGCGGGACATCGGCCAAGGTCCACGTCTGCAGATCACGGTATATATCGTCCCACCAGGGGAAGCCTGCGATCTGTCGGCCGTGGCCGTCTGTGAACCGCAGTGCGGTGTTGTTGCCGCGCGCGAAGAACTCGATCTCGAAGCCAGCTGCCTGTGTGAAGAGGTCGCGGTTGCTCTCGGCAACCAGCTCCTGGTGGCTCAGCTCGTGCACGAAACCCCCAGCTCGATCTCGCCGCATCCTCGCGCGCCGGGGTCATCAACCCGCAACCGAGATCATAACGTCTACGCTGGTTGTCAGCGCTCGCGTATTTCCCTAGGTCTTCACATCGCACCAGTTGCTCCTGCGGTCACCGGCAAGCCGGTCCTCGACTACATTCAGTGACCTTTTGGTGCTAATGCGCAGGGCGGATGCTCCTGGGTGATCAATCCGCTACCGTAAGATGTCGAGGTTGTCTGACTTAGCGGTGGAACCGCAGGGCCTCGCGCGTCGTCACACAGCACGCGCGGGGATGCCAGTGTTGGGCAGAGGGGAACGTGGGCGAGGTATGACGCAACCAGAGAGCCAGCCGGGGCCGGGGGTGGCGGCGGATGCTGACCGTCAAGTGCGACTGCTTGCCGGCGCGGCCCAGGTCAACGAGGCCACGCAACCGGTCGCTGCGGGGCAGGGCTTCAGTCTGCGGAAAGGCGAGGCCCGCGACATCCTCAATCAGGCGTACGGCATTCGCGATCAGCTTGAAGACCTTAAGCGGCAGGCGGCGAGTCTGCAGAAGTTGACGCCTCCGGCGCAGGACCAAGCAAGCGCGACCTATAATCAGAAACTTACCCGCGGTGCGATGACAGGTTTTATGGTGTGGGATGCGGCGGCCGCGTTTGACGCCGGCGTTGATCAAGTCGGCACCGAGCTTACCTATATGAATACCATGATTGAGAAGCTGGAAAAAGCGCTCGGTATTACCGGCGAGGTCGAACAGCAAAACAAGGACGCTGTCAATAAGGCTGGATCTGGTCAGGAGAGTATTGTTTCATGATTCGCCGCACTCTTACCATTACCGTTGCCTTGTTGTCGTCGACTGCGCTGGTGGCGGCATGTTCGGGTAAGGGCGGTGGTTCCGGCCCGTCGTCATCGTCGACGCCGGCGGCCTCGTCCCCGGTCACGTCCCTCCCGTACGCAGGGGCTCCAAAAGTACAAAACCCGCTTCCTGTCTCGGTGTTGTCGACCGATCCGTGCGCTGCCCTCACCTCTGAGCAGGTGCAGGCAGCCATCGTCGTCGATGTGCCGGGCAAACGTGGCGACTTAGCCGGACTCGGCGCCGATTGCTCCTGGTCGAACCTCCCCACGGGCGCCAAAGTGGCCCTTACCTACGACACCGAAACCCACACTGGCTTGAGCGGGGTGTATCAGAACACTCAGCCGAAGACGAAGGCGTGGAAAGAGATGCCGCAGGTCCTGGGGTTCCCCGCGGTGGCGCACGACTTCACGCCGGGTGACTGCCAGGTCAGTGTCGGGCTCGCTGATGATCTGTCTATCGATGTGTCGGCCTTCTTGAGCAGCAGGAAGACAGCGACGGCTGACCCATGTGAGGCGGCGTCGAAGGTTGCCGGGCTCATGATCACGACGTTGCGGCAGAAGGCCGGTGCATGATGGGGTTCTTCGACGAGGTGGGAAAGGCGTTCTCCGGTGCCGCGGATGATCTGGTGCATGGTGGACGGGAGGCGTGGCATTGGACGCGGAACTTGTTCAACGACCAGGGCGTGCCGCCGTCGCCGATCGCTGAGCAGGTCGATCTAATTCTTGCTGGGAATAGTCGCGAGTGGCACGCCGGTTCTGTCACAGCGAAAGCGGTCGCTCAGCAGCATGGGGATTTGTCGACGCAGGTGCGTGAAATGGCGACGCGGCTGGAGTCCGCCTGGACGGGTCAGGCCTCAGATGCCGCCGGGGCACGGATACAGAAACTTCAGTCCGTGCTCGACTCCGCAAGTGCCACGTTTGACGGTAACTCCACCAACGTCGGCGCGGTCGCCTCTCATTTCGACTACACGCAGTCCAACGTCAAGAAGATGCCGTCGCCACCGCCGGAGACCAGTTTTTGGGACCGCGCGAAACCGTGGGACACCGACACCGAGAAAGCGGTCAACGACTACAACGCGACTGCGAGACAGAACCTCGAGCTGTACAACGCGTACTCCGATCACACTTCCACCAGCAGCGGCGCGTTGCGCGCCGACTACGGCGATCTGGGGACGTTCGCCGACGGCGATCTCACAATCGCCAAGGACCCGGTCACCCCGCCGCCGGATGACAAATCCACGCCCGGCGACGTTCACCACGAGAGCAGGACCACACAGCCAGTGACACCGCCGCCACCTCGGCCCTGGACGACACCCCTGTCCACCACCGTGTCGCCCGGAGACCACTCGGCCGGCGCTCACACCGGCACCGGGAGCGGTACTGGTGTTGGCTCCGGCGGCAGGACGGCTGTGCCACCGGGTAGCGTCCGCGGCGAAGAAGACACCGTGGCAGCCGGGTATGCGCCCTCGGCGGACCCGCCTGGCCCCAGGCCAGGCCCGGGCACAGGCTGGCTGCCTCTGGGTACCAGCGTCGGCACTGGCAGCGGTGCCTCGACCACGCCATATGTCGGAGTCGGCGACCTCGGCAACGTGACGGGCGGGAAGGCCCTGCCGGGGCAGCCCGGCGCCGGTGGCGTGCCAGGAGGCGGCCGCCAGTCCGGTACAGGGCTCCCGGGAGGGCCGGGCACAAGCGGCGGCGCCATCGGCGGGGCCGGTAAGTCCGCGGGCAGTCGTGCGCAGGGCGGGCCGGGTGGAATGGCGCAGGCTGGGCGTGGCACGAAGGAGGAGGACGCCGAGCACCAGCGTAAGTACGTCCTCGACAGCGACACCCTGTTCACCGATGAGGCCCGCGACGACCTGGACCCCACCACCGGGCTTCCTCCGGTGCCGCCCACCATCGGTGCGTAAAGCACCTATTCAACCGACGTCGGCGACTTTCGGAGTGAACCTACGGTGAGTGTGATCGATCGTCCGGTCGTGCTGCCCAAACTCGCGTTCTTGACGGTGTGGGACATGGTCGGTCTCGGCGAACCACATCCCATTTTCGGCACGAACACCCACTACGTAACCGGTGACGGTTTCGCGCGGGACCTACACGCCCGCACCATGGCGCTGCTTACTGAACATGGCTTGGCGCGCCGGGACCGGCTCAACCCGCTGTGGAAAGCCACGCTTCGCGTGATCGGGCTGGCGGGCCGTGAGTTCTACGCTTGGTCGCACCACTCGGGCGACGGAACGCACGGCGCAATCCTCGTCGCCTCCCACGACGGTCACGCCGTCCGGGTCGCCGCCGACGACCACGTCGTGTCCGTGGAGCCTGTAGCGGACAAGTGGCACGCTACGCACCTGCTTGACGCTCTGCCGGATGTGCCTGGCGCGCGTATCAAGACCGTGCGGGTGGCCGAGGACTTCTACGACGATCCGTACGCGGTGTCTCGGTCCCCGCTGGCCGAGCCCGTCGATACCAATGACATCGACTACCTCAACAAGGTGATGGCAGTACCTCGCGATGCGGTCCACCAGTTCTACACCGCCACTCGCGACGATGGCGACCGTGTTCGCTCCAGCCCCATCACTGCCCTCGACCTCACTGGCCAAGGACGGGTTCTCACCTACCGCACGGACGACGACCGTATCGTCGCGGAGTCAGGAACACCGCGACAATGCATCTCCATCTTGAACACCACCCACGCCGGGTTGTGACAGCAAAGGTTTTCAGCCGCGGCACTTCGGCGGTCTTGAAGCCGACCGTCGCGTCAGTGAAGCGCGTGGTGGTGCTCGGCCACCTTGCGGAACCCGGCGATGTACTGGCGGACGAGCGGCACGTCCTCTTCGTTGTGCCAGACCGGCAGCGTGAGCGTCGACCGGTGGACTCGTTCGGCCATAGGACACTGTCCTGGGCGGTAGGCGATCCTGTCGAGCTGCGGATGGTCGGGAAACAGCGGAGCTGGATCCTGAAGGAGGGGCAGCAGGTTCAGTGGGCAGGGCGAGTGGGGCCTCTGGAGTTCGTGGAGTCCCTCGGCCTGTAGCGCCTCCGCGAGCCGCTCTACCGGGAGGCCATCGAGTTCATCCGGTAGGTAGGTGAGTGGCATCCGGTACCAGGCGGCTCGAATGTCGTCGTCCAGGATGGGCACCATGACCCCCGGAACATGTCGCAATTCATCGCAAAGGTATTCGGCGACGTCGGCCCTGCCGTCCAGGTAGCCGTCCAGCTGCGGCACTTGAGCAAGTGCCGCAGCGGCGGCGACCGGATGAAGCCGCGAAGCCGATCCTCTGCTGGCGGCGGCATAGGGGCGCAGCGGATGAGTCGTTGGGACCTCTTCTAGTCCGTGCGTACCGCCGTAGCCGTGCGCCAGCAGCCGGTGGTAGAGGTCGTCGTCGTTTGTCAGGACCAAGCCGCCTTCATCCGCGGACAATGGCTTCGGGGTGCTCAGGGAGAACACCGCGGCATCGCCGATACTGCCCACTTTGCGGCCGCCGACGGTAGCGCCGTGGGCGTGGGACGCGTCTTCGATCAGCAGCAGGCCGTGGAAGTCTGCGAGTCTGCGCAGCGCCGCGACGCCGGCGGGAATGCCCCAGAGGTGGGTCACGACGATGGCTTTGGTGTTCGGGGTGATCCGCGCTGCCACCTCGGCGATCGAGATGTTGCCGGTTTCCTCGCTGTCGGCCAGCACCGGCACCGCGCCGAGGTGCAGGAGCGGCGTCACCGTCGCAAAAGATGTGTAGGCGGGCACGATGACCTCGTCGCGTGGTCGGATGCCGCTGGCGAGGTATACCGCGTGCAGCGCTGCGGTACCGGAGTTGGTGGCGACGGCGTGACGCACGCCCACGTACGCCGCCAGGGTGTCCTCGAGCTGGGCAACTACGTCGGGTGTGCCCGCACACGAGCTGGCCCCATGCACCTGGTGCAGCACGCTTTGGCTGCTGCAGCCGGCAAATGGGGGCCAGGTGAAGTGCGGTGCCGGTTCGGTGACGGCGGGTACACCGCCGAGCAACGCAAGAGGCGAACTCACAGTAGGTCCTTTCGGGGTGCAGACAGGTGGGAGTGGGCGAGGGTTCTGTCGGGCTCGTGGGCTGCTGGGGTCAGTACCGTTGCAGTACGCCGAAGTAGACGTCCCCGGCGACTTCACTGGAGACCTTGTATTGCTCAGCGATGTCGTCCGGGGCGTAGATACCGGCGTGGTCGAGGCCGGCCGGGTGTTCATGGACGAGGTCGTTGATGATCAGTTGCGTGGGTGAGAAGACGTGCCGCTCCGGTGTTTTGCGGTTGATTCGCCGTGGTCGGTCGAGCCGCGGACTACGCTTTTGCCGTTCTGGTGGGGTGAAGGTGGTCGGGGGGTGTGCGGCGACGGTCCGGTGGTCACCGTTGACGAAGCCTTGCTGCACGAGGATGGTGATGGCTTTGCTGACAAGCGGATCATTGGTGTTGTACCGGTGGGCGATTTCCCTTTGAACTGGTAGTCGGCCGGTCAGGGTCCGGTCGTTGATCGCTTTGGCGAGGTCGGCAGCCAGCGCAGCCAGCCGGTTCGCGGGTCGGTCGCTCTGTCGCGCAGAGGCGTACCTCCTGCCGTGCTTGACCACGAGTCCGCGTACGCCCAAGAGCGCGAAGGCGCTGGAGACAGTCCTCAGTGAGACTTGGTAGCGTTTTGCCAGTTCACTGCGCCTGGGAAACGTTCTGTGCCAGGGCGACTGCTCATCCTCCAACTCCAGCCCGATCAGGTGGGCGATCGCGTCGGTCAAGGTCGTTTGGCGATTCGGAGTCGGCATCTGACTTTCTTTCACGGAAACGGGATATCGGTCGCGTCGCCCGGGTGGCGACGGGAGCCGCTGTGGTGTGCTGGTCGGGCAGCCGCCGCAGGCCGTCCAGTACCCGTTGCATGACCGCGGGATCCGGCCGGTGCAACGGTGTGCGGGGGTATGGGGTTGGCGAGTTCTCCAGGTAGCGCCGCGTCCGGCGAGGTCGCGCGGCGGGAAGAACGATGGTCGGGGCATCCTGCTGGCGTGGCTCACGTTCGGCGGGCGGGACAGTCGGCAGCACGTCGGTCAGATCTGGATCAGCCGTCGACCGCGCTGTGGTCCGGTCTCTTTCGCGTTGCTGAGCGATCCGCTCGGCGATACCGGCAACTGATCGGTCGCGGTGGCGTTCGAGGAACTGACGGCGCTTGCGAGCACTTGCCAGCTCGGCACTGAGCCACATCGCGACTACGCCCACTGCTACCGCCAATATGGCGACGCTGACCCATCCCCACCCGTTCACGTGGCTGGTGGCGGCTCGGGCCCCGGCGGCTCACGCAGCGCGTGCCGCCCTGGGGCGAAAGGCGGCAGGATGAGTTCGGTGCTTGGCTTGAGCGGTGTCTCCGCGTGTGTGTGCAGCAATTCGCCGAGGCCGAGCAGCAGTTCGGCGAACTCGCGCTGTTTGGCCTGGGGAAGCTGCTCGACGAGCAGGTCGTTGATGACCCGGGGAATGTGCTGGTGCACCGCGCCCAGCGCCCGGACGAGTTCGATGGTTTCGGGGTTCACGGCTGTTCCACCGCCCTGAACCAATCCGGTTGTTGGGCTGTTGCCATGGCGGCCACGCTGCGGGCGCAGGGCAGCAGGGCTCCGAGTTGGGCGAGGTGTTCCTCGCGCTGCGTCTGACCGTGCGTGGTGAGTAGTGCCCACCCTGTTCCGTCCTTGCCACGGACCGTGAGGACGTAGCCCCGGCTGCGCAGGAGGTAGAAATGGCGCTTGAGCCGGTCACCGGAGATACCGGTGGCTTCGCACAGGAACGGGAAGCGGCACCACCGGTTCGTATCGAGCAAGCTCACCAGCCGCAGCCGCACCAGATCCGACAGGACTTCATTGGGTGCCGCGCGCAGCGACGCGGCAGCGGGTGTCGTCACCGAGGCACCTCGGCCAGTTCGTCAGCGAGGATCCGCAAGCTGACCTCCGAGCGCCACATCCGACAGATGACCACGGCGCCCGCGGAATCCCGCTTGAGGTTCCGCGCGATTAACCACCGTTGTCGCTGGTCGGCGAGGACTTGGCTTAATAGCGCGGTCGTCTATGACGTGGGAGACGGTGTCGGCCGTCTGCGAGTTCTCGTATGCGCTGCTGAGCTCAGCGAAGGTGTGCCGCTTCCTGCACGGTGGGCGTCCGGCGTGGCGGTTGCATTGTCTAGGGCTGCCGAGGTCCGGGGGGAACGGAGCGAACCCGGCGCCTTCGGTGCGCAGCGCAGCGGCGGCTAGGGCGGCCTCGTTGTCAAGGTCGGGTACGAGCCTCAAGTCAGTCATGACACCGGCCGGTGGTGTAGCAGGCGGTGTATCGCTCCGTGGCGCCGATGACTCGCCCGGTCGCGCTGCCGAGGGATGCCATTGAGTGCGCACAGGTCGGCGACGTCGCGCGGCAGCTCGCGTGGGTCGGGTTGTACGCAGGGCGCAGTGATCATGCGCGAGCAGCGGAGGCAACCCCGCCCACAGGTGCTGGTGGTGGGCTGGAGGTCGATGAGGTGTCCGCAGACGGCGACCAACGGAAGCGTGTGGTCGGCGCGTGAGGCGGCGAACGCTTCGTCAGTGACGTGATGCTCGCGGCCATCTACTGCGCAGGTGAACGGCGAGGTAAACAAACGGTCAGGCTTGCTCATGTCGGGTCCTGGGCGTCGGTGTCAGGGTTATAAGTCGGCGGGAACGTGCGGGTCGGGACCAGCCCGTTCCCGCTGCCGAGTGGGCTGGCGGCGGCGACGCGGGAGCCTCAGAGACGGCATGGGCGTGTCGGCTCGTTGACCGCATCGGCCGCCACCGGTATCCCCCGGGACCTACCGGACCGTGGCTGGTCGGGCTACTACGTGTTGCCAGGAGACGCCCGTGACTGCGACTCCGTCGGCCAGTAGCGGTCTGGGTGGCGGGCGCGCGTATCGGCGATCACCACTTGTTTCAAGATGGCTTCCAAGAGCTGGCGGGCCGCACCGGGCGTGAACACGGCGGCTTCACCGGGTGGGACGATCAACACGACCTCGACACCCTTGGTGAACACCTTGACGTCGCCGGGCCAACCAACGGCGTTCGTGCAGGGGATCTGGTCCGCGTCCGCAGGCAGCTTGCCCGGTCTGGCTTCCATTCGTCCCCCTCGAACAGATCGATGCTCTGCGGAGTCGCCCGCCATACGGCGTGCAACCTTCCAGTAGACTCAGTGGCGCTGGACCACTGCCTGTCTATGGAAAATTCCACATCCAGCGATGTAATGGTGGTCGAGATGGTATTTTTCACCCAGATGGATGAGGCCCTGCTACGTCCCGCACCACGAGGGCCAAACTGTGGAAGGACCAGCGCGTTGGAGGTTGTCGGTGGCTGAGAAGCCCAAGCCGAACGTTCGGCAACGGCGGGTCGCGCGGAAGCTCAAGGAGTGGCGCGCGTCCCAGAAGCCGTCGCTGTCGCAGGAGCAACTTGCGAAGAAGCTCGGCTGGTCGACTCCGAAACTGAACCGTTTCGAGACCTGCGTGGCAGTGACACCGGTCGCGGAGGTCATCGCGATTGCGACCATCTTGGGCATCAGCGACGAAGAGCGTGACCGCGTGGTTGCGTACGCGCGAGCCGGGCAAGAAGGTCAAGTATGGTGGCGCGCGTTCGGTGCGGAGGCGGTGCCCGACTACGCCCACGACTACCTCGACACCGAAGCCTTCGCTGCCGGCGTGCGGACCTTGCAGCAGATCGTGCCGGGGCTCTTGCAGAGCCCGCGGTACACCGACGAGCTCGTGCGTCTCTGGCAGGCGAAGCCTGACGAGGCGGTCACCGAGGATCGCCGCCGCGTGCGTCAGCGGCGGCAAATGCGCCTTGATGACGCTGAGAATCCGCTCAACTTGCACGCGATCATTCCGGAGCAGTCGGTATTGCGGCAGATCGTGGGTGACGCCGACGTCATGGTGGAACAAGTCGACGTGCTCATAGCTCGCGCCGAGCAGTCCAACGTCGTGATTCAGGTCCTGCCCAAGGAACGCGGCGCCTACCCCGGGATTGGGACGAGCTATAGCTTGCTGTCGTTCGAGGATGGCGACACTCAGGAGACGGAGGCTCTCTACCTTGAAAATCTGGTTTCCGGACTATTCGTGGAAGAGCCACCGACGATCGCGCTGTACAACTCGAATCATGAGCGTCTGATATCCCCGGATTGGGCGCTCGACCCCGTTGCGTCACTCCAGAGGATGCATGACATCCGGACGGACTGGTCACGAAAGCGATAAGGAGAAGTGAACGATATGACGGCACCAGAATTCAACGACCCCCGCTGGCACAAGAGCAGTCATAGCAACGGAGATGGCGGCGACTGTGTGGAGATCGCTGCGGCAGACGAGGCCATGTACGCACGTGACTCCAAGCTCGGTGAAGCGAGCGGGCTCGTTCAGTACTCCCACAATGCGTGGACCGCGTTTCTCGAATTGATGACCACCAAGGTCTAGCGCAGAGTCAACGACAGAGCGTTCCCTCTCGCGTGGACACACCAGGGGCGTGAGGGTGACGCTCTCTCGGCGGGGTCTCCGACGATACCGTTCGCGTCCCGCGCCGTCGAAGAACCGCGCCTGGAGACGTTCGCCCAGTGTCGCGTCTAATGCGCTTTCCGCGGGTGGTCCGTCAAGCCGGGCCGGGAGTGATGAGGTTGCCAAGGCGACGGAACGACTTCGCTGCCCTCTCGGCCGACCGTCGGTACGACGGCTCCGGTGCGGCATTGAGCGGCTCAAACGCCACCGCGCCGCGGCGAACCGGTCCGATAATCTCACCTTCCGTTACGAAGCCACCGTCCGCGCGGCGGACAGTCCAGGCGCGCGCTCGCAATTAGGCGGGACTTCGTGGACACCGCGAAGGACCAAGCGGATCCGCTGCGTCTGCGGGTGGGTATCGTTGTGCACCCGCAAGCGCGCGACCAGCGCTGGCAGCGCCGCCTCCACGAATCTTGTCCCGGCCGCGTGGCACATGCCGCCGAGCGCATGGTCCAACTCCAGTATGAAATGGACAAATGCACCCAAGGGGAGGTAGCTCCGAAAGTCTCTACTGAATGGCGGGCTTTCGGCTGGACCCTTTTCGTGAGGACGACTGTCTCTGCTTGAGGTTTCGGTTACGCTGTTGTGTCGGCAGCAACCGACGCTATCGAGGGGGCGCGTGGATCAGCTGACGGTGGACTTCGCCGTGCTCAAACGCACGGCGGAGGCGATCGCGAAGCATATCGACGCCACGGAAGGCAACCTTGACGAACTGGACCGAATCGTCACAGACCTGAAGTCGAGCTGGAAGGGAGACGCGCAGGACGCGTTCGGCACTGCGGCCACCGAGTGGTTCTCGGCCGCCCGCGATCTGCGAGACCAGCTGCACTGGCTTCGGGACGTCGTGATCACCGCGCACGACAATCACGCCAAGGCAGTCCATGTCAACGTCACGATCTGGCAGGGTCGGTAGTGGCGGCGATGGGACCCGGACCCGACGGAGGACCGGCCATGCCGGTGAAGATCTCGCCTCCGGACTTTCATGGTGTGGCGCTGCAGTTCGTCGACGCGCAGGACGGTCTTGAGCGGATACGTCAAGATCTGCTGAACGGCCTTGACGTGGCACACGGGGCGGCTGGTGCCTGCGGCGGTGCGCGGAAGTACCAGGAAAGCTGGGCCGCCGCGATCGACTGCATCATCAACGAGGGGTTCCACACCGCGTTCGACCTCCTCGGTGCGATCGGCAAAGGCATCGACGTGTCCGCGCTCAATCACGTCACCGCCGATCAGGACAGCACACCGGGTAAGCCCGGCGGACAGCCACCGTGGGTGCCAGTGGTGCCGCACGCGTGGCCGGCCAACAGCGACTTCGTGGTCTTGACCGGCGACTCACCGTGGTGGATGCCAGGCTTCCTGGAGAATTCCATCCCTACTGCGGACACCGACAAGATCGACAGCGCGGCCGACGCGTGCCGGAAGGCCGCGGGTTCGATCCGGGGCCTCGCCGCCGGCCTGCACTCCCGGCTTCAAGGACTCGTCAGCAACAACAGCTCCGACGACGTCGCCGAACTGGAACAGTTTTGGGATCGCGCCGCGGGTGCTCAGTCGATCCTCACGGAATTGCCGCAGTCGCTCGAGGACATGGCGAGCAGCCTGGTCGACTTCCGGGTCTGGAACACCGACACCCAGGAGAAGATCAAGGACAAGGTCAAGTCGGTGATCGACGGGCTCGGTGTCATCGGCGGGCTGCTGGTGATCGGCAGCATCCTCACCGAGGGAGCGCTGGACGCGCTCATCGTCGCCCTGGTCGAAGGCCTCGAGCTGTTCGGCATCGACGCGGCAGGCGCTTTGGTCGTCCCCATCGCCGAGGTCGCGGCCGCGGCGGAGACGATACTCGTCGTCGCCGGCGGGGCGATCGCGATCACCCAAGGGGTGGTTCCGGCGATGCAGGCGCGGCGATGAGCAACACGCCGAATCCCAACGTCGAAGGCGTGGACGCCACCAAGATCAGCGACGAAGTAGGAGGCCACACACAACCCACCCGAGACCCGGACCCCAACGCCACCCCCGGCGGACATCCGACCAAGATCCCGAAGAACGCCGATCCGGACGACGTCCGTTCGCTGGGACGTGAGAACGAGTCGGCCACCACCTTGGCCAGGGCTGGATACGACGTCGAACAGAACCCCCAACCGCTGGCGAACGGCAAGAAACCCGACTACCGCGTTAACGGTGAAGTCTTCGATAATTACGCGCCGACGAGCCCCAGCGCCCGTAACATCTCCCGTGAAATGCAAAAGAAGATTAAGAAAGGTCAGACTCAGCGTGTGGTCCTCAACATGGCCGACACGCCCGTTGATCTACCGGCCATGCGCGCTCAATTGCATGACTGGCCAGTCGGCGGCCTCAAGGAGGTCCTGGCGATCGACAAACTGGGTAACATCGTTCACCTCTACCCCTAGCGACTCGCCTAGTAAGGACTGTTCGGATGGCCATCGAGTACGACCTCGAAATGGTGACGGCGCTGTCACCTCAACAGCTCGCCAGTGAACTGCTTGACGCCGCCGAGCCGATGCGACTGTTCGAGACGTCGGTCTCCTCCGAACAGCTTGCCGGTGACGGAGCGGCGACAACGCTCAGCACCTGGATCCAGACCTATGCCGCAGCACCTCAGCCGTGGGCGCCGATAGTCACCGATCTTGGAATCACTCCGACTGTGGCGATCGGATTCCGGCTCGGTAAGAACGATGAGCTCACCGAGCAGCGCGACGACATGGTCCGCCTGACTGCCGCGGTGCTGGAGCGGGTTGTGGGGGACGCGGTGCTTTCGGGCATGGACGTGATCTGGCTCGTGCGCCAAGACGGCGACCTGAGCGTCAATGAGCGCGACGACCTCTGGTCTCCCCGTCGCCTCGCGGAGCTTCGTCAGCCCTACCGGCGCGCTACCCGGACCTACGCAGACGAGTAGCGGCACACGGCCTTCATCGTCGGAACGGATTCGATGACCGTTTTGCCTCAGTTTCCTGTGGATCTTCGACCCTGTTGCTCCCGGGTTGACCGTTCCCAGCGTTGCGACCAGGGATGGCGTTCGCGATTTATGCCGACCCCAGCGGCGTTCGTCGAGGCCGAGTCACGGGCTTGGTGAGGACAACGAACAAGGAGTTCCGTCGACGGCGAACAACGTCGCCAAACTGATCGCTTCGCGCTCGTTGACCAGTACCGACGGATGGCAGGACTCGTCCCTGATCAGGGACGACCTGATCACGGCCGTGCGTCGGATCACCATCTGAGGTTGCTCCGCCGACCGGACACCTCGAATCTGCGGCAGGGCGGGTTCCGCAGGCCGATTGCCTTCGCTTCCCGGATGCGGTCCTCCATCCAGGTAGGTAGGCGGTGGCGCAGTTCCAGTCAGGCTGCTTGAGCAAGCAGGACCCGGGTGCGGTGTTGGTGAGCACTGCGGTGATCCGCTGCCCGTCGGCGTTGGTGAACAGCAGTTGCGCTCCTGGGTGAGGGCGATCCTTGCGCAGGAGCAGCCGGGAACCGGCCGGCCAAGTGGACAGGTCGATCATGCCGGTGGCCTCAGCCCCCGCCCTGTCCCGGATCCCGTCGCGGCTGTCGGGTGCGGGTTGCCAGCACGTGTCGCTTCCCGGCCGACGATCCGCTGAATCCGCGCCTCGACCGGGGAGTCGAACGAGAATCGCACGCCGTGGTCTCGGCCGATGTGGGCGAGCGGCTGGCTTGCTCCGGCGTAGTCGCTGCGCGAGCGGTTGTGGCGAATCGGGGCCACCGGGACGGCGCCACGGCAAGGTCGCGGTCGAGGCTTGCTGTGCTATTCCGAGGGCTGCTGAACGTCGACGGAGCAGAACAGTCCGGACCGGCTGGCCGAGGTCACGGCCACGACAGGGCCATTGTTCTGCTTGGAGGCGCGGACGCCCAGAGCTGCGATGTGAAGCTGGGTCAGGGCCTTGCAGAATTTCAGGACGTCGTTCGGGTCTTCCCAGTAGCTGCCCTGCACCATTCCGTCCTGGTGGGCGACGGCCGGCACTGACCAGATTCAGGAAGCTCAAGATCGTGAACGTGCCGTTCGGGGCGGCGTGCGGACGTCTGACCATCGGCAGCACCTGGACTGTCACGTTCGGTAGCACTGTTGCGTAGAGTAGTCGGATCGTGCATCTGGGTGAAAGTTCGCTGATGGTATCCAACCGGCGACTCTCCGGGCATACCGTGGTTACTCCAGATGTGTGAGGTCGGGGGGCCGCTGGGGAGTTTTACCGCGGGCGGGGAGGGGCCAGATGCGAAGCGCGGGAAACGCTGGAGTCGTCGATTCGTTGAGGGTTGGCGAGTTCCGCGCGTTGTGGTCGGCGGAGACCGTCTCCGTCCTCGGTGATCAGCTGGCCAGGGTCGCGCTCGCGATCCTGGTCTACGACCGGACGTCTTCGGCCACGCTGACGGCACTCACCTACGCGCTGACCTTCGTCCCGGCCGTCGTCGGCGGCTGGCTCCTCTCCGGACTGGCTGACCGGTATCCCCGCAAGCAGGTCATCGTCATCACCGATCTGCTGCGAGCGGCGCTGGCCCTCTCGATGGCCATTCCGGGTATGCCGCTGCCGGTGCTTTGGGGGCTGATCAGTCTTCTGACCATGGCGTCCGCGCCGTTCAAGGCTGCCCAGCTCGCTCTCCTGCCCCAGATTCTGGTGGGGGACAGGTATCAGGCAGGGCTGGCTGTTCGGCAGATGAGTGTCCAGGTCGCGCAGGTGGCCGGCTTCGGCAGCGGCGGGCTCATCGTCAGCGCGCTCAGGCCGAGCGGTGCACTGGTGCTGGACGCCGTCACTTTCGTGGCCAGCGCCGTGATCGTCGCCGTCGGCGTACGCGCCCGGCCGGTCGCCACCGACGACGAAACGGGGTCCGGAAGCGCACCACGAGCGGCGAGGCAGTTCGATCCTCGACTGCTGGCGCCCTTCGCACTGGGGGGTCTGGTCGGGCTGCTCGTTGTGCCCGAAGGTCTTGCGGCGCCCTACGCCGGTGCGATCGGAGTCGGGAGCCTAGGTGTCGGCCTCTTGATGGCTGCGGACCCGGTCGGAAGCGTCCTTGGAGCTTGGTGGACGGCGCGTGCGGGCGGCCTCGCCGTACACAGCCAGCGATCGGTCATCGTCCCCGCGGCACTTGCCGGGATTCCCTTGGCAGCGTGCTCGATCGCTCCGGGGCTAGTGGGGCCGATTCTGCTGTGGGCGGTGTCCGGAGCTCTTTCAACCGTCTACCTGATTCGGCTGCAGCCGATGATCGTGGCAATCGTGCCAAACTCGCGACGTGGCGCGGTTATGGGCCGTTACAGCACGACTGTCTATGCCGGCCAAGGAATTGCCATCTTCGCCGGCGGGCTGCTGGCCGAGCACGCAGGGCCGGTCGCCACCGTGGCGATATCCGGCGCACTGACTACCGTGCTGGTGTTGGCTCTCGCGGCCGCGTGGAGATTTGCTCGTCCCCGGCAGGCGAGAACCGCCGAGGACGAGCCTGGAGCTCCCGGTCGAGCGACTCGAAAACCATCAGACCTCTTTGTTACGCACAGCGGCCTCCTCCCAGGACGTCCTGGAGCAGGAGGGGGCAACGACTCGGAAGCGGCGACTTCAGAGCCGGGACCCTCCAGCGGGAACGGAAGTGAGATTAGTATGCCCGCAGCGTCACGCTCAACGCAGCCGGGTACGCCAGTTGGCCCAACCGGTTGGGCTGCCTGGTCGCACTCTGTGCCTGCCCGCGTGTTCGTGCTGATGGTCGAATTGGCCGCGGTTGCCGTCGTGGGGATCAGCGCGATCGTGGTCCGCCCAGCTGGGCGGGCGTTCGTCCTCTGCGCGGTCGTCGTCGGTTTCGGCCTGGTCGCGGCGGAATTGGCTCGGCAGGTCGAGCGCCGTCGCCGTCGCTTCTCGGACACCCCTCACGTCAACTTCTCGTCGGTGTGGACGTTGGCCGGCGCGCTCGTGCTCCCGCCCGCGTTGGCCGCGGTCCTGGCGGTGACGCTGTACGCCCATCTGTGGTTCCGCTGTTCACGCGGAGTCGATGGGGCGTACCTCTCTCGCTTCCTGTTCAACGCAAGCAACGTGATCTTGTCCTGCCAAGTCGCGGCCTGGACGGCGACGGAACTGCAGCTGGCGCCGATGACGCACCAGTTCGGCCTGCGGGACGCCATCAGTGCCGTCGTCGTCATCGCGGTGTACTACACGATGAACTCGACCATCGCCGCCGCACTCATCGCGATCGTGCGACCGGATCGAACAGCGCGGCGGTTGCTGGGCCCATTGAGCGAGAACGTGCTCGAGCTGGCCACGCTGTGCATGGGCCTTCTGACAGCCCTGCTCCTCAGCCTGCATCCCGCCCTCGTGGTTCTGATGCTCGTCCCGCTCTACGCGCTGCACCGCTCGGTCCTGATCCGGCAGTTCGAACATGCCGCGACGACCGACTCGAAGACCGGCCTGCTCAACTCCACGGCTTGGCACGCGCTGGCGGAGGCCGAGTTCGGACGAGCTCGGCGAACAGGTAGCCGAGTCGGCATCATGATGGTCGATCTTGATCATTTCCGGCGTATCAACAACACCTTTGGGCACCTGGCGGGTGACAAAGTGCTTCGTGCTGTTGGTCAGGCACTCCAGGAGATAGTCGGCGGCGATGACCGCTGCGGCCGGTTTGGTGGGGAAGAGTTCGTTGTGATGTTGCCGGGCGCGTCACACGACGAACTGGAAGAAGTGGCCAACCGCATCTGCCAGGCGATCTTCCGAACACGTGTCGACGCAGTCCACGACGCCGGTGTAGGCCACCAGCTCAGTGCTTCCGTCGGCGCGGCCATGTATCCGACGGCCGGAGCATCGCTCGAGGAGGTACTTCTGGCTGCCGACTTGGCGTTGTTCGCTGCCAAGGACGCCGGTCGCAATCAGGTCCGCGTCATCGAGACCACGTCTTGATCAAGACTGCTGCTCGGCTTATCCGTCTTCCGGCAGGTCCCGATTTTGCTGTGCCCAGTTCGCAAGCGGACGGAGCGAGCGGAGGAGCTCTTTCCCGCTAGACGTCAGGCTGTACCAGACGCTGCCGCCAATTTGGCTACCTTGCGCCCGGCGAACGATCAGCCCGTTGTCCTGCGCGCGCTGGAGCGTGTGCGTCAGCACCTTGTCCGTCACCGGCTTCGGATGGGATACCCAGCCGACCCGTGCCTCAGCTTTGTTCACCTCGGCCATGAGGTCTTTGTACCGTCGCTCGCCCAGCGCGAGCGTCGCCAGCACCGCGACTGTCCACTGGCCGTTGAGCAACGCCAGCGCCTCGTGGAGGCTCTGGCGGTACGGGACATCCCAGTCGTCGGTCACGGGCCTTGCCTACCACGAACAAACCCTCGGTAGTCGATCAACGGGGAAAACGGCGGCCCGGCGTCGACCGTTCGAGTGAAGATACCCCGACTGAGCCAAGGATCAGTACGTACTTACCTTGCAGATAGTCGGGGTTGACCAGCTAAAACCGAAGGTGCCCGGACGTCCACCGCCGGGGAACGGAAGTAGCAGGTGATCGGCTGCACGGCCGCGGCGAGAACGTTCGTGCAGCCGATCACCGCCCAAGAGCCAAGCAGTACCCGTCTGCGAGACCCCAGATCGGAGCCCAACGATGAGTGTCAGACTTTGGGGCCTACCGTCCGGCAACGCACAGCGCGGCGAGTGTGCCGCCGATCAGGAAGGGACCGAGCGGAAACGTCGCCGGTTGCGTGTCTTTGCCGGACGCCTTCATCGCGACGACGAACAGCGCGGCGGCCGTCCAGGACAGGACGAAGCCCGTGGCGACGAGGGACCAACTGTGCCAGCCCAGTACCGCGCCGAGCGGTGCAGCCAGCTTTACGTCGCCGCCTCCGAGTCGACCATGCGCCAAGGCGTAGAGGCTGAAGTAGGCGGCGGTCACCGCGGGCGCGGCGAGGGCGGCTCGCCACGCAGGACCAGCGTCGCCGGCGGCGATGGCCACGGCAAGCACTGCTGCCGCGGTGGCGCCCGTCAGACACGCCACGAGCGAGTTGGGCAGACGGCGCAGTTGCGCGTCGCTGAAGGCCAGTGGCACGCCGAACACAACAACTCCGGCCCCGACCCACAACGGAGGACCGTCTCCGCCGAGCCACGAGAGAAGCGCGAGCAGACAGGCCGTCAACGCAACTTGGGCTGCGGCCCGCCGTCGCCCGAAAGGTTCCCACCGTCGACGTCGCACTGCGAGAATCGCGATCGAGGCCGCCGATCCGGTCAAGGCGGCAACGATGGTCGAGAGAGGTTGCTCGATGGCGACTGCTCCACTTCAGATCCGCGTTCGGCCTCGCGGCGCGGCCGACATCCAGCCGTCGAGTCCGCGAAGTCGATGGAAACAAAACCAGATCCACAACCGCCGAGACAACACGTTCGTGGCCATTGTCAGCCAGTACCCCATCAAATCGCTCGTATGGGTGAAGGGGCGATCAAACCTGTCGTCGAGGCTTCGAGGGTAGCGACTTTATGTCGAGCAGTTGGTAGAGGCAAAGAGTGGAACTGACTCAAACCCGAGATCAGTTTGATTCGGTCTGATGGAAAGCGAGAGGCGACACCGGTGAATTCGCGCGCTGTGAGCAGGGGACTGGCGATCAGTTCGAGCCTAGTCGTCGCGGGGCTTATCGCGACCGGTTGCTCTACTGGCTCTCCAGGAGATTCTGTGCCGTCATCCGATGTGCAGCCAGGCAGCGGATCATCGTCTCCACCGAGTACTCCGCCTTCGACGACGTCACTGGCTGACGCAGCTCGGCAAACGGCGATCACAACATACTTGGGGATGTGGGAAGACATGGCCTTGGCAGGCGAGACCTCGAACTGGCAGGACCCGCGGCTGGGACAGCACGCGACGGCCACCGCGCTGACCAACATCACCCGAGGTCTGTACGCGGACAAGTCCAACGGCTTCATCACGAAGGGGCGGCCGAAGAACGCCCCGACTGTCTCGTCTGCTGAGCCGTCGAGCGCGCCGACCAAGGTGAACATCGCGGACTGCGGCGACGACAGCCACTGGCTGCACTACCGGTCCGACAACGGTCAGCCCGCGAACGACGGCCCCAGCGGCAGACGGCAGATCAACGCCGTCGTCGAGAAGCAGCAGGACGGCGCGTGGCGGGTCACCGACTTCGGCATTCACGAGGTGGGATCATGCTGAAGAGAATTACCCTCGTTGCGGGAGCGGTCGGCTCGATGCTCGTGGCCGGAGCTGTGCCCGCGCTGGCGGGTGGGCCGTGGGGCTCCGCAGATTGCCAGCAGACTCCGTCACCTGCCTGCCAGCTCGGCGCTGGAAACAGCGGCACCCGTCCCACACCGGGTGGAACAAGCCCCGGGTCAGGGAACAACCCGGGTCGATCGAGTGGCGGCCAGGGCGGTGACCAGCAGAAGACTGGCGACCGCCTCATCGGCCCACCGGACAAGACCGTCAACTGCAGCTATGAGAAGTCGAACTACCAGCCCCCGGCGGGCGGAACCGTCACCATCGCTTATCGTCCGCCGTCTCCGGGCGGGAATCTCGTTGCTCGACCAGCCGTCTTTCGCCGAGCTGCGGCGCAGCCTGCTCAAGGGCCGGGAGCTTGGTACATCTACAGGTGCTCCGGCTCGGGCTTCGGAGATGGCATGTACCACGCGCCGGTCTGGCTGCCGGACGGTCAGCAGACTCCGGCCGCCGCCCCGCTGCCCTCGCCCGCCGAGCTGGCGCAGGTGGCACGAAGCCAGCTGAAGCTACCCAGCCCGGAAATCGTCACGAACCCCCGTGGAGACCAGCTCGTCACCTTGCCCACCTGGCTGTGGCTCGCGGGCGGATGGGACCAGCAATCGGCCACCGCCGCGGTTCCCGGTGTCTCGGTCACGGCTGTCGCCAAGCCGACTTCCCTGGTGTGGGCGATGGGAGATGGGGCAACCGTGACGTGCGGAAACGGGGGAACCCCGTTCCCCGCGAGCGGTGATCCTCGAGCTACGTCACCGGACTGCGGGCACACCTATCGAGCGTCGTCCGCCGGGAAGCCGAATAACGCCTACCCGGTTACGGCCACCGTGCACTGGTCGATCTCCTGGGCTGGCGCCGGGCAGGCCGGAACGTTTCCGGACATGACGACCACCGCGAACGCGGCCTTCCGCGTCGCGGAAAGTCAGGCGCTCAACACCGGCGGAGGGTAGAACCGTCAGGGGCATGCTTTCCCGTCCCCGCCGCACAAACGCAGACCTGTTTCCCAGCCACCGCGTCGTTGACGGCGTCGCGACGCGGTGGCTCTATGCCAAAATGAGGAAGGCCGCCATGAGCACACCCGTCTCGACACGGCCAGGACCATCGGAGAATCCTGCCGCACCAGCGGATGCGTGGACGCGACACGGCAGAAAGGATCCCCCGTCGCGGTGGAAGTCCGTGCGGCCCTCACGTCGGATCCCATATTTGCTTGTGGGCGTCGTGCTTGTGATCGCCTTCGCCGCGGCAGCAGTGATTGTGTCGATGCAGCTGGACAACCGCCAGTCGATCCTAGTGCTGGCGCACCCGGTCACCGTCGGGCATACTCTGTCCACACAGGACTTGCGGCAGGTCGCTGTATCAGCCGACGTTGGACTTGATGCGATACCTGCTGCCGAGTCGTCCAGTGTCGTCGGCAGGCCCGTCGCCTTCAGCCTACCGGCCGGCGCGCTGGTGACCCGCAGCTCGGTGGGTGCGCCTGCGGTCCCGACGAACGGTGACGCGGTCGCGGCTATCGGGCTTAAGGCGGGTCAGTTCCCGCCGATGATCGCTCCCGGCGCCCGCGTCGCGGTTCTGGTGTCTGCGGTCGCCGCAGGTACCCCCAGCACAACCGGTGCCCAGCTTGCGGCACCCGTCGCACAGTGGACGGGGACCGTCATCGACGTCGGAGCAGGACCGGACCAGCAGGGCACCGTCGTGTCGTTGCAGCTTCCCGAAAACGAAGCGCGCCAGTTGGCCACCGCGCCGACCGGGCAGATCAGCCTGGTCGCGTTGAGCGGAGGTGGCAGCTGATGTTGATCGCACTGTGCTCGTTGAAAGGGTCGCCCGGCACGACCACGTCCGCGCTGGCGCTCGCCGCCCGATGGCCGGCCCCACAGATTCCCGTCGTCGTGGAGTGCGATCCGGCCGGTGGGGACCTCGCCGCTCGATTCCGACTTCCCTCGACACCCGGGCTCGTCAGCTTGGCAGCCGCGGCACGCAAGATCAGCGACGCGAGCGTTCTCTGGCAGCACGTGCAACGTCTCCCCGCCGGACTGGCCGTGGTGCCTGGCCCGATCGGCGCCGAGCAGGCACGCGCGGCGTTGGGCATCGTGGCGTCAGGCCGAGCGTCGGTTCTGCGGGCCGCGGGTGACCAGCCAGGGGTTGTCCTGCTTGCCGATTGCGGTCGAGTCGAACCGGGCTCTCCGGTCTTGCCGATCATCCGAGCCGCGGACGCCATGGTGCTGCTTGCCCACGCTCGGGACGACGACCTGTCGCACGTTGCAGGCAAGCTCCGCACCGTCGCGACGTGGAATCCTCGTCCAGCCTTCGTCCTGGTCGGCGATGGCTACACCACCGCTGAAGTCGAGCGCGAACTCCATATTGCCGTGATGGCAAGGCTTCCTCACGACCCGAAGGGTGCTGCGGTCCTCTGTGGCTACCGCCGCGGCGGACCCGGGCCGGACCGCTCGGCGCTCGGGCGAGCCGCCCGGCGGTTGGTGCACGGCATCACCACTGCCCAACGTCCCGCAGCCGCGCCATCCGCACGAACTCGGCCCGCTGAACCGGTTCCGACCTCCTGGAACCTGGCCAACGCAACGCCGTTCTCGCCAGCGCGTTCGGCCTCGCCCAACGGGAAGCGCCCATGACCTCTCCGCGTACATCCTCCGAACCTACGAAAGTCGCGGTTGGCCGCGTCGAGCCGACGAACACGCCCCTGCCTGCGCCCAGCAGCGTGCCCGGTGCCGACCCACATCAGAGAGCGGCGGTCGAGCGGTTGCGGGGGCACCTCCGGAGGGAACTCTCCGATCAGCTGTCTACGCGTATCCAAGCCGATGACGCTGCTGGCCGGCCTGCTCTGGAATCGCGACAGCGGCGCAGCATGGCCCAGGCAGTCCTTGCAGACGCCGCTGAGAGGCAGGCGCAGTACGAACTCGACACCGGCGGCGCCGTCGTGCCGCAAGAGGTCGAGCAACGGCTCGTCGCCACCGTCCTGGACGAGATATTCGGCATGGCCGGTCTGGAACCACTGTTGGCGAATCGCAAGATCGAGAACATCAACATCAATGGCGAACGCGTCTTCGTTCGGTATGCCTCAGGCCGGAGGGACCGTCTCCCACCGATAGTCGGGTCGGACGCCGAGCTGGTCGAGCTGATCCGAGACCTTGCTGCGCGCTCGGGTGTCGAGGAGCGTCGCTTCGACCGCGGCAGTCCGATCGTGAACTTCTCGCTGCCTGGAGGGGAGCGTGCTTCGGCAGTCATGGCCGTCACCGCTCGGCCGTCGCTCTCGATCCGACGGCACCGCTTCTCCCAAGTCACCCTGCGGCAGCTGCGCGAGAACGGAACGATCGACCGAGCTCTGGAAAACTTCCTGACGGCGATGGTGCGGGCCCGCAAGAACGTCCTGGTGACCGGTGGCGTCGCCATCGGCAAGACCACGCTGCTACGCGCCCTGGCCTCCGCAATTCCGCCGCACGAGCGGCTGGTGACCATCGAGGACGTCTTCGAGCTCGGCCTGGACCATGACCCCGTCGCGCACCCCGACGTGGTGGCGATGCAGGCTCGCGAAGCCAACGTCGAGGGCCAGGGCGAGATCTCCCAGTCCGAGCTCGTGTGGCAGTCCCTGCGGATGAGCCCGGACCGGGTGATCGTCGGTGAGGTCCGCGGCCCGGTCGTCATCCCGCTGACCAACGCGATGTCGATGGGCAACGACGGCTCGATGGGAACCCTGCACTCGTCGCTGAGCAGCGGCGTATTCACCAAGCTCGCCGCCTACGCGGTCCAAGGCACCGAACGGCTCCCGCTGGAGGCGACCAACCTGCTCGTGGCCTCCGCGCTGCACTTCGTCGTCCACCTCGAAAAGCCCCGCGGTGAAGACGGCAAACGGGTCGTGTCCTCGATCCGGGAGGTCGTCGGCGCCGACGGCGCTCAAGTGATCTCCAACGAGGTCTGGCGCCCCGGCCCCGACCTGCGGGCGATCCCCGGTGTCCCGCTGCGCACCAGCACAGTCGACGACCTCGTCGACGCGGGTTTCGAACCGGACCTGCTCGATCGCGCCGAAGGCTGGTGGAAACCATGACCACTACGACCGCCGTGATGGCGCTGCTCGGCGCCGGTGTCGGGCTCGGCGTCCTGCTGATCGTCGCCGGTTGGCGTGGCACCTCGCTGCGCTTGCCGATTCGGGCCCGGCGGCGTCCTGATCAGGCGGAGCGTGATCCGATCCGAGTGCGCTGGTTGCTCGCGGCCGGTGCGGCGGGGATCGTGGTCGCCATCGCCACGGGATGGCTCGTCGGGGGCGTCCTCGCGGCGATGGCGACCTGGGGACTGCCGCGGGTGCTGGGATCTGACAAGCACCACGCCCGCGCGGTCGCCCGGATCGAGGCCGTCGCGTCGTGGAGCGAGATGCTGCGCGACACACTGGCCGCGGCCGCAGGACTGGAGCAGGCCATCGTGGCGACCGCGGAGAGGGTGCCGGACGCGATCCGCCCGGAGATCAACGAGCTGACCTTCCGGCTCGAGCGCGGCGACCGGCTCGCACCGAGCCTGCGCCACCTGGCCGACCAGCTCGCAGACCCCACCGCTGACCTGCTCATCAGCGCGCTGGTCCTGGCCTCGGAGAAACAAGCCCGCCAGCTCGCCGATCTGCTGGGCGAGCTGGCCACTGAGACCCGCGAGCAGGTGTCGATGCGGCTGCGAGTCGAGGCCGGGCGCGCTCGTACGCGGACGAGCGTCCGGATGATCGTCGGCGTCACCGTCGCTTTCGCCGCCGGGCTCAACCGCGGCTACCTCGCGCCGTTCGACGGCGTACTCGGCCAGCTCATGCTCGCGCTCGTCGGCGGCCTGTTCACGATCTCGTTCCTGTGGCTCGCTCGGATGGCTCGTTACCAGACCCCGGACCGGTTCCTGACCGACTTGGGTGCGCTCCGAGCCCGGGATGCCGGCGCTTACCAACCGGTGGAAGGAGCGAAAGGATGATCACCGCTCTCGTTATCGGCGCCGGGTTCGGGCTGGGCCTCTGGGCTTTGCTCGTCTGGGCGATCCCGCCGCGACCCGGCCTGGGCTCGCTGCTGCACCGGCTGGACGCCGCTCCGACGCCACAACCGATCACCACCCAAGACCGCTCGGGATGGGCCGCGACCCTCGGCAAACCACTCGCGGCACCTCTCGCCGCGCTCGGCCTGCCCAGTCCAAAGCTGCGCAAGGACCTCGCCATTACGGGCCGCCCGGTCGACGCTCATCTCGCGGACAAGGCTGCGCTCGCCATGGCGGGCCTGATGCTCCCGACCTTGGTCTCCGTCGCACTGGCCCTGCTGGGCCTGCCGCTGGCGTGGGAAGTGTCGCTGATCGCGAGCCTGCTCTGCGGATTCGTCGGCTTCCTCTTGCCAGATCTGAACGTGCGGCGCGAGGCGATCAAGCGCCGCGGCGACTTCCGGCTCGCGCTGAGCGCCTACCTGAACCTGATCCGCGTCACGCTCGCCGGAGGCGCTGGAGTGGAGGGCGCGCTCACCGACGCCGCCACGGTCGGCCGCGGCTGGTCGTTCAGCCAGATCCGCCGCGCTCTGACCATCGCCAAGGTCACCCGCGTCACCCCCTGGTCGACCCTGGGGGCGCTCGGCGACGAACTCGACGTGCGTGAGCTGGCGGAGCTGTCCGCGTCGGTCAGCCTCGCCGGAACCGAGGGCGCCAAAGTTCGGGCGTCGTTGCGCGCCAAGGCATCTGCGCTGCGAACACGGGAACTCACTGACGCCGAAGGCGACGCTCAGGCCGCGACGGAGCGGATGAGCATGCCGGTGATCGTGCTGTTCATCGCGTTCTTGCTCTTCATCGGCTACCCAGCCGTTGCCGCTGTGGTGGGAGGTTTCTACTAGGGAAACTGTCCACATAAGACATACATTTAGGAGTGAGCGATGTTGACACCCGTCATGCTGTTATGGAGCTACGTAAAGGTGCATGCACGCCGGTTACGCGAGGACGAAAGTGGCTACACCACCGAAACCGTGCTCGTCACCGCCGCGCTCGTCGCGCTGGCCTTGGTCGTGATCGCGCTGCTGGTGAAAGTGGTCAGCGACAAGGCCAACAGCATTCAGATGTGACACCCATGAAAACCGCCAAGCATGCCGTCGCGACAGCACAACACTCGACCCGGCCGCGTTCGCGTGCTGGCCTGCGGCGAGTGCTGGCCGATGATCGCGGCGCCGCCACCGCCGAGCTGGTCCTCGCTACGCCACTGCTGCTTCTGCTGATCATGCTGATCGCCCAGTTCGCCCTCTGGATGCACGCCACGCACATCGCTCAGGCCGCAGCCTCCCAAGCCCTGTCGGTTACGCGCGTTCAAGGCGGGACAGCGGCACGCGGGCAAACCGAGGCAAGCAACGTCCTCGCGCAGCTGGGCAGTGGCCCACTGCGAGATCCACAAGCCCGAGTCACCCGAAACCTCGACTACGCCGCAGTTCACGTCGAAGGCAACGTAACCGCGGTCGTTCCCTTCCTCACGCTCACAGCTGAAGGTGACGCGACCGGACCGGTCGAACGGTTCCGGAGCAATGTCTACGAGTTCACGAATTCCGAAGCGGTTCCCGGCGGGAACCGGAGCGGTGGTGGTCATTGATGAGGGTAGCTGAGGGCTTCGGTTCGGGAACTGGCGTCGAGTCCTTCCATGCGGCTCGGTGGTGTAGTCGTGCCGTCAGTGCGGACTCACAGCTGCCGGAGTTGGTTTGCGACGTCCTGCGCGACTTTCTGGGGCGGCAGGCCGGATGTGTCGATGATGGTTGCCGCATCACGCAGCCAGGGCAGCGCTTCCTGGTAGCGGGCAATGTGTTTGAGGCGCCACTCCCGCGCCATCGTATCGATTTTGTCGCCCTCGATCCGGGCGACAAGTTCGTCTGCTGGGGCGTGCAGCACGAAGTGCTGGACGGGAATGCCTTCGTTGTCGAGCCCTTGGAAGATCTCTTGTGCGTAGCGTTCGACCAGGACCGTCTGCGGGATAATGAGGGTGCCGCCGACATAGTTGAGGATTTCGACCGCCGTGCGGGTCACGAGTGGGCGCCATGGAGGCCAGTCCTGGAAGTCGTCGACCGGCTCGGTCAGAACGTGCCGCAGCATGTAGCCGATCTGCTCGGAGTCGAAGATCCGCGACCGCGGGATCAGCTGCGTCAGCTCACGAGCAGTCGTGGTTTTGCCAGCTCCGAAGGTTCCGTTCAACCATGCGATCACGTGTCACGCTATCGCGATCCGCTACTTCGTCGCCACGTCGTGCAGGCCGGGGTGGTCGAGGATGGCGGTGTAGCGAGCGGCGGCTCTGATCGAGAGACCGAACAGGTCGCAGATGCCGCGAACGTCGCCGCCGGTGGCGCGGACCTCGTCGAGGATGCGGTCAGTGCGGATGTCGCTGGCTGCGGTGCCCAAGACCAGTCCCGGCCACCGGGTGCCGACAGGGCTGGTTCCCAGCGCGCTGCGATAGTGGATGAACAGATGCGGGTTGGCTGTGTGCGGAGCCCAACCATGAGCGCGCTTGTGGTCCACTTGCGACAGATGACATCAGCGCTGGTGCTCGATGAGCGCGGGTCCGCCACCGCGGAGATGGTTCTGCTCACGCCAGTCCTGATCGTCATGCTGCTGTTCGTCATGTTCTGCGGCCGCCTCGCGGACACCAATCTGCGACTCAACGACGTCGCCCACCAGGCCGCCCGCGCGGCATCGCTGTCCCGCAGCACCGCGAGCGCGCAGAACGACGCTCGCGCGACCGCCCACAGCGCGCTCGCCAACGCCGGAATCACCTGCCAGCACCTCGCCGTCTCCGTCAACGCCGCGGGACTCCGCCCAGGGGCCACCGTCAGCGTCACCGTGGACTGCACGGTCGGGCTTGGAGATCTGGCGCTCCTGGGTGTTCCTGGCAGCACCACTTTGTCCGCGTCGTTCTCGTCGCCAGTCGACACTTACCGCGGAGTCAATGAAAACGCGGGTGGTGCCTGATGACCACGGGCTTGCGGCTGCTGCACGACGCAGAAACAGAGAAGGAGGAACGAAATGACTTCGGCTGAGGAGATCGAACGCCGCATCGAGCAGGCCGACTCTGCTCAAACCGTACGAAGGGCCGACGCGGCCAAACGGGTCAGCGAACTGGCCCGCCAGCAGGCCGCCGTTGCCCAGCAGCTCAACGACATCGAAACAGAACTCGGCGAGGTACTCGCCGATGCCAGCGAGGTGATCGGCGTCGACGAGCTCGCGCGGTTCACCGATGTGCCGGCCGCTGATCTCGCCCGATGGCGCGATGGCCGGAAGTCAGCGCGCACCAAACGCAAGCGAACGGCTCGTCAGGAAGCTGTACCGTCTGGTGCCGCGGCCCCTGGGGTCAGCGCGGCTGATGCCCCTGTGCGCGTTCCGGTAGCGGCCACATGACGCCCGGCCTTCGCTTTCGCCTGCCTGCGAGCGAAATCGGTGCCGCCGGAAACGCTGGCGGTGCCTGATGCTCACGATGTCCAATTCGTGGTTGCGGCGGCTGAACGAGGACGAAGACGGCCGGGTAACCGCGTTCGTCGTCGTGTTCGTCGCGGCCGTGATCGCGTTCAGCGGCCTGGTGCTCGACGGAGGCCTTGCGCTGGCAGGCAAGGTCCGTGCCATCGGAGAGGCACAGGAAGCCGCCCGAGCCGGTGCTCAGGCCATCGATCTGTCCGCCTACCGTTCCAACGGGGCCCTGCGCCTGGTCCCCGGTCAGGCGAGCACGCTGGCCCGGCAGTATCTCGCCGCTGCAGGGCGCAACGGCACCGTCTCCGTCACCGGCAACACCGTCGCGGTCACGGTCACCGACATCCACCGCTCGATCCTGCTCGGCGTCGTCGGCGTCCACTCGATCAGCTCGAGCGCCTCGGCGACCGCCCAACCCGAACGCGGCGTCAACGCACCCGAACCCTGAGGCCGACGATGACCTGGATTTCGCAGAATCCCGCCAGACGCCCTGTACAGCTCGTCGCAGGCCTGGTCCGTGCGCTCGTCGCGCTGACCGTGCTGTTCGTCCTGGTCGTAGTGCTCCCATACGGACTTGCGCACTACATCGGCTGGCCCCTGCCGGACCACATACCCACCTGGCCCGAGCTCCAGAATGTCCTGATGGCGCCGATGTCAGCGCAGTTCCTGCTCAACCTGCTCGCTTGCGTTCTGTGGCCGCTCTGGGCGCGATTCACCTTCGATGTGCTCGCCGCAATTCCAGACACAGTCCGTACCACGGGATGGCCGCGCCGACTCAGCAGCGTCCGCCATGGCCCGCTGCACGCCGTGGCTGGCGTGTTGGTCGGCGCGATCCTCTTCTCCCTCCTCAACAGTCGCGCTTCCACATCGGCGTCGTCGGTGAGCATCACCGCCAGCGACACGGCCTCCGGACACGCCGCGGTTGCTACCGCGCACTACCAGCCGATAGTCGATGAGAAGACCGGGGGAGAGCAGCAACCCGTGATCACCACCGCCGTCCACACACGAGCTGTCGTCCGGAGCGACGAGCGAGGTATCGAAGTCGTTCGCCAGCCGGAGCATGGGGTATACGACAGCCTCTGGCGTGTCGCCCAGCGCTGTCTAGGTGACGGAGACCGATGGCCCGAGATCTGGAAACTCAACCAGGGCGCCACCCAGACCGACGGCCGAGTACTCACCACACCCAGCCTCGTTCGGCCCGGTTGGCAGCTGCAGCTCCCGGCTGCGACCGCGGCGGTACCTCCGTCGCCCCCGGCTGAAGACGAACCTTCCGATCCACCGCTCGAACAGCCGGACCTCGGCGACCAGACGAACCCGAGTACACCCGTACCGGCGCAGCCGTCACCACCTGTTCAACCCGTGTCCGCGGCAGAACCAGGTACCGGCATCACGCTGTCCACCGGCGCGTTCGTCGGCCTCGGCCTGGCTGCCCTGATCACCGTCGCGATGGTCACCGCCCGCCTGCACCGCCGCCGCCGCTACCAACCCGGAACTCCAGAACCCCACGACCCCAGCACCGCACCCGTTGTCCGTGCCCTGCGGATCGCCCATGATTCGGCCACGCTGCCCGACGATGACGGCAGCGACCTTCAACTGCCTGCAGAGACGACGAGGCCTGCGGACCTGGCGACTCGTGATCGAGCACGAGCCACTGCACGGCAGGTCCTGGACGAGCAGAAGGAGACTGTGCTCGGAGTGCGCGATGGGCACGCTGTAGCGCTCGACCTCGCGCACGAGCGTGGACTGGGCTTCATCGGCCCCGGCGCGTACGCCGCCGCCCGGGCTCTGATCGTCACCCAGCTCGCCCAAGCCGCCGAGAACGACCTCCACGCGCTTGTCGTCCTCCCTACTGACGTCGCCCAACCCTGCTCGGCGCGGACCTTCCACATCGAATCTCGCCCCGGCTCCGAGTCGTGGAGAACCTGTCGGCGGCACTTGACACTCTCGAAGTCGAACTCCTCACCCGCGTCCGTAACGACGACCTAGAGGAACCCGAATGCGGTGTCCGTGCGCCCCTCATCCTGGTGGCGACCCCGACGTCGGATACTGAGCGGCGTTTGCAGGCCGTCCTCGACAACGGCTCAGGGCTCGGCCTGAGCGGCGTGCTCCTCGGCCAATGGCGCGCGGGCGGCACCGTCCGCGTCCGCGCGGACGGCACTGTTGGCGCGACGAGCCCTTCCCTCTCCGGCTCTCTCGTGAACGCCAGGCTGTTCTCGCTGCCGGAGGGCGATACCGCCGAGCTGCTCACGCTCCTACAGGCCGTCGAACCCGAACGCCACGAGGCCGTCGAACTCGAATCGGGGGCGGAGGCCGACCGTGCCGTGGAGGCGCAGGATGGCACCCTCGAGTTCGCCTCTGCCGAGACAGATGATGAGCCGGATATGGCGGACGAGGCCGGATCCCCTCCGGTGCAAGGCCACGTCGACGTACCCGCGGGACAGCCGGAGCGGATCGGCTCGACGCCGTCGCTCGTTGACGACCACTTCCTCGACCGGCCCGCCCAGCCCGCGGCAGGCCCCGTCTTGGTCACTCAGAACATGGGGGTTACGACCGACGAGCGTCGCCTGAGGGGCTCGATCGCCGGACGCGTCACGACCACGAACCCGCCAGATCAACCGACGGGCGCCGCCGCCCAGGTGGGCGAATCTGAGCCCGCACCGCTGCATCTGCAGGTCCTCGGCCGGATCCACCTGACATGGCGCGAGCTGGAACCCGCCGACGTCATCGACGTCCTGGCCCCTCGCCAGCGCGAAATCCTGGTCTACCTGGCCCTGCACCGCGACGGCAGCCGACGCGAGGCGCTCACCGCGGCACTGTGGCCTGACGCGCCGGGGGACCGTCCCTACAACTCCTTCCACGCGACCCTCTCGCAGCTGCGCCGCAGCCTGCGCAAGGCCACCGGCGGCGCGGTCGCCAACATCACCGCCAACGACGATGGCCACTACGGCCTCGACCAGTCCCTGCTGACCGTCGACCTCTGGCAACTGCAGGACGCACTTCGCGAACGGCACCAGGCGCCGACAGCCGAAGCAAAGTTGAGTGGTTTGCGGCGCGTCGCCGAGCTGTACCAGGGCGACCTCGCCGCCAGCATCGCCGCTGACTGGATTGACGCCCCTCGCGAAGCCCTTCGCCGTGACGTCCTGGACGCACTCAGCGCCCTGATTCGCAGCGTCGGCGACGACAACCCCGAACAGACGCTCGCCTTGCTCGAACAAGCCCGCGGCCTCGACCCTTACAACGAGGCCGTCTACCGCGATCTCATGCGTACCCAGGCACGTCTTGGTCAGTACGACAGCGTCCCGCGGACGCTGAGCCTGCTTACCAGCTCACTGGCAGACCTCGATCAACGGCCGACGAACGACACCATCGGGCTCGCCGATTTCCTCCGCCGCCCACGCAACCGCCAGCAGCACGCTAGGGAAGCAAGTTGAGCTCTCCGCTCGATCCGGCGCGCCACTGTCTGGTCAGCCCGAACACGGCCTCACCCTCGCCACCGCCCGCCAAGATGACCTGGAGGCATGGCTGGCCAGTCCGCAGGCCACTCACCGAGACGCGGCCGGGAACTTCGTCCGCTGGGCCCGCCGGCAGAAGCTGGCCCGACTGGACTTCGCGGCGGTCAGATTGGGCGGCCCCATCGGGAGCATCGACACCGAGACCCGCTGGGAGCAGGCCGCAGGCTGCTGCAGGACGACACCCTCAAAACCGAGGACCGCGTCGCCGGGCTGCTCGTGCTCCTCTACGCCCAGCCGCCAGCCGCATCGTCTGCTCTGACACTCGCTGACGTCGACGTCAGCCAGAGCGATGTGCACCTCCGGCTGAGGCGTGAACCGATCCTGCTCCCCGAACCGCTGGCCGGGCTCGTTCGCCAGGTCGCCGCGACCCACCAGGGGCATGCCACCGTTGGCGATCCAGGCCCGTCGCCGTGGCTGTTCCCCGGCGGCCGGCCGGGACGGGCCGTCAGCGCCTTCCGCATGGCCGAACGCCTCAACAAGCTCGGCATCCAATGCGGGCAGTCCCGATCCGCCGCGCTGTTCCAGCTCACCACCGATCTGCCCGCAGCGGCGCTTGCCAAGGTGCTCGGCATCCACATCGCCGTCGCGGTCACCTGGCAACGCGCCGGCAGCGGCGACTGGGCCGCCTACGCCGCCGAAGCCGACGAACCCCGCACTGAAGGGAGGCATTCAGACAGTTGGGATATCTGACGTCGCCAGAGGGGTTCATGAGCCCGCGAAACCGACCGGCCGAACGACCCGACTCGGCCTGGCGAGACTGGTGACGATGCCGACGACATGTGGTCTGCCGCCCAGCTCACACCTGCGTTCGGGCTCCGTGGCCAACGCAAAGTGTGGCCTGGGGTGGACCTCCTCTCGCTTGACGGCCCGTCGTACGGGGACCTTCGACCGTAGTCTCGGTATCCCAGCCAGGGGGCCGGCGCAGTCGGCTCTCCTGGGGAGAACAGCAGTGCAGCCGTGCCGCCGCCGGACTTGGGGGTGTAGCGGGATGCGGTTGTTGAGCGATTGGTCAGGGTGAGCCACGAAGCGGAGCCTGTATCGAAGCTCGAGGACCTCTCGGCGCGGGAGGCTGAGTTGGTCCATGCGGCCCGCCATGGTCTGTGGCTGACGTGTGGCGGCCTCGATGTCGCTGTCCTGTCCGGCAGTACCGATCCCGCGCGCTGTGTCCGTGCTCGCCTACTCCGGGAACTGCTTCTCGGCCGTCATGGCGAACTCGATCCCCACGGCGTCCGAGTCCGCGGAGCATGCATCACGGGGGCACTTGACCTGGATCACCTTCGTCCAGCCACTGGCCTCGCCCTGATCGGGTGCGTACTCACCGACCCAGTCAGCGCTCAGGGCGCGCACCTGCCGTGGCTTGACCTCTCCCGCAGCAGCCTCACTCTCCTGCACGCGGTCGGCGTCCGCGTCCACGGCGACTTCACTTTGACCGCTGTGCGCGTCGCCGGGTCCAGTGAGCTCGGCACGATCCTGCTGGAGGACGCCCATATCGGCGGCCAACTCGACGTCAGCAACGCGGTCATCACCAACTCCGCCGGCCCCGCCCTGGACGCTGATGGCCTGCGCGTCGACGACAACCTGTCCCTGGAGCATGTCCGGGCGACCGGCACTGGTGAGCTCGGCGCCGTCCGACTGCCCGGCGCTCACATCGGCGGCCAACTCGACGTCAGCAATGCGGTCCTCCGTAACGGCACCGGCCCCGCCCTAAACGCTGATGGCCTGCGCGTCGACAGCGGCCTGTACCTGGAGCATGTCCGGGCGACCGGCACTGGTGAGCTCGGCGCCGTCCGACTGCCCGGCGCTCACATCGGCGGCCAACTCAGCTGGACAGACACGAGGATTATCAACGCTGCGGGTCACCGCATCGACCTCCAGGAAGCACAGGTGGAGGGCGCGCTGTACTTTCCGACGGTGGTGGTGTGTCCGGAGCCGTGGGGACGTTCGTGCCACTGGTCCAGGACGATCGACCTGAACGATTTCACCTTCGGATCGCTGGCCGAGTTGAATTGGGCGCAGTGGTTGCACCTGATTCGGTTCCACAGTCCGTGCTACAGCCCGTCGCCTTATCAACAGCTGGCGGGGGTGGAACGCGCCGCCGGGCACGACAACAACGCCCGCCGCATCCTCATCGCCCAGCAGCAGGACCTGCACCGCCGCACCCCTGAAGCGATCGGTGGACGGTTCACCCGGGAATTCCACCGGTTGTGGGGCGCACTCGCCGGGTACGGCTATCGCGCCCGGCGCACCGCGGCCGCGTTGCTGTTCGCCCTGATCGCCGCGGGCGGGCTCGGCCTGGGAGCCGGGCACGTCACCGACGGCGGGCATCACACCGCCGAACGCACCGCCTCCTTCAGCAGCGCCGTTGGTCAGCCCTGCTCCACTGTCGAGCTGATCGGTCTCGGCCTCGACCGCGGACTGCCGCTCTCCCCGACAGGGGTACGCGCTCGCTGCGACCTGAACACCGACACCGATTGGGGCGGCATGTTCACCGTCGCGATCTGGATCGTGCAGGCCGCGGTCTGGGGCCTGGCCACCCTCGCCCTCGCCGGCTACACCGGCCTGGTACGCAAGATCAGCTGAACCGCGACGTGCCCTGTCGCGCCGTACTCCCTGCGCGGCCGCGACCACCCCACCGTTTCCACACCGGTCACGTAGGACGAGGTCCGGCCCTGCACCCACGCGACCAGCAGAGCCTGAACCTGCGCGATATCGCAACGCACCTGGTCATCACCACAGGCAACCTCGGGGAACACGCAACGCTCAAGGACGCGGTGCGTCACGGGCAGCGGCCGACTGCGGAACTGGTGAACGCCCGCCGCATCCGGTGCCATCCGGTGAGAGATGTGCTCGTGCGCTACCTCGACGAACGCCGCCCCGCACTCGACTACAGCAGCTTCAAGAACTTGGTCAGCATCCTCGTTGGCAACTTCTGGGCTGACATCGAGCACCATCACCCCGACGTCGACATCCTCGACCTCCCCCACGACGTCGCCGCGATCTGGAGGGAACGCACGAAGACGATCACCGGGAAAGACGGAAGCAGCCGTCCTCGGAAGGGTTACCACACCATCTTCTTCCAGGTCCGTGGCTTCTATCGGGATCTTCAGGAGTGGGCGCTGGAGAACCCGTCGTCCTGGGCACAGTGGAGCTTCTTTAGCCCTGTCCGCAAGGCTGAAGATGACATCCATGATTCAGCCCAGCAGGTCGCGGATCTCCCGGGCGAGGTCGATGGAGGCGTCGATCTCGAGTCTGCGGTTGGTGAGGCTCTCGATGTTGATCCCGAACGGCAGGCCGAGGCGGCGGCAGTAGGCGATCAGGGCTCGGGCGTTGAGTAGGCACTGCTCGTACGAGGCGGTGAGGGGGTCACCGCGGGTGATCTCGGCCCGGAGCCATCGCGGGACGTCGATGCCGAGCCAGGTCATGAATTCCAGGGTCTTCACCGACCCGCACGGGGCCAGGGTCAGCACCACCGGCTTCGGGTCCAGGCCTCGGTCGCGGCAGCCGTGGCTGTAGTCGGAGAGCAGGTTGCGGGTGCGGTCCAGGTCGTAGCAGACCTGGGAGACGAAGAACTCGCAGCCAGCGTCCTGCTTGCGCAGCATGCGTGCGTGCTCCGTCCCCGAGGCGGCGTGTCGCTCGGCGATGACCACGCCGCCCATCCGCGGCGGGAGGGAGAGCCCGGCATGCCAGCGGTAGGCCTCGGAAAGGCTCGTCCGGACCACCTGGTGCCGGGAGGCCGCGCCGACCAGAACGGTCAGCACCCGGTCGTGGTCGGCCTCCGACCACCAGCAGTCCAGCTGGTCGCCGGTGTACTTGCCCACGGCGCGGTAAACGATCACCGGGCCAGCCCAGTCTGCGAGGTGGTCGTCGAGGAAGTGGGCCGGGTCCATCATCGGCATGAACGGGAACGGTCGCGGGGCCTCGGTCCGGTCGGCCTCGGCGTCCACGTCGTAGAGGATGAGCCCGTCGATCTGCACCGACCGGAGCCGAGTCAGGGCCGCGTCGGCGACGGCACCAGCCTGGTCGGGGGTGGTGGTCTGCCGTGGTGGGGTCAGGCCGTAGAGCAGTGCGCCGTCACGGGTGCGGTCCATGAGCCCGGCGGCCGTTGCGGTCTCGGCGGATGCCATGCGCCGATCATGTCAGCCCCTCACGGCTGATCCGCACCTGGCCTTCGGGCGCGAGCTCAGTCCGCCTAGCGGCGGGAGGCGCGGGTCTTGTGCCGGTTGCCGCAGACCTCCATCGTGCACCAGCGTCGGCCCCCGCTGCGGGAGGCGTCGTGGAAGGCTCAGCGGCAGTCCGGGGAGGCGCACAGCTTCAGGCGCTTCAAGGAGCCGTCGGCCACGGCGGTGACGCGCAGGCCGCCGGGCGGGTTCGGCGCCAGGTGCAGGGGGAACTCGGTCAGGGCGGCCGACGTGCAGTCGGTACCACGTTGGCGATATCACCGGGATCGTCAGAGGACGGGCCTGGCCCGTCGGCGATTACCGGTGCCCGCTGCGAGGTCAATAGCTCCCGGACGGAGACCCAACGAACCGTCTGCCTGGTGACGTACTTCAGTACCACTTCGCTTCCGGCCGACGTGCTGGGCATCTCCACGACCTCGGCCCTTCGCCGTCGTAGAGGAAGCGAGTATCAACACCAACACGCACCGTTGCGCCACTCATCCAGCTCTCCTCAGCACCTGCGTCCGCCTCAACGGTCGGGTCGTGTCAACCAGAAAATGCTGTTACCACAACAGATGCAGCAATTCTGAACGCATCACGGGCAGTGGTCGCCGGGGTAGGCTCTCGAACGCCTGCGCGCCAACTCCAGCCGGGACTTGTGGATCACCGGCTCCCGCACCGTAGAAGCCCCAAAAGCGCCCGAGTAATGTTTCTGCCCCTTTTAGCAGCGGAAAGTCCGCCACGGCAATGCTAGAATCAGCGCGTCGACATCGACCGACGCTCACGCCTGAAACGCTTCCGATAGCGTGTCGGCGCGCCGCATCGGCTACGTCCGCTATAACCGATCCTCACGACCGGGTAACTGCCAGCAGGGACACCTTCCCGCCGGTCGGGCACACGGTGCGTAGCAACGTCGGCGACAACACCCTGACGGCCCAGTCTCAACCACGCTTCACAAATGAAGTGGAGATGAAGGCGCTGGTGAGAGAATGGAGCGAGCCGTGAGACCCTACATGCCCGTCCGCCTTCCCGTGTGCCTTCCCATCTGGCTACTCATCTGCCTGCCCACTAGAGAGGTAGTGGCTCGACGCTGCCTTGTTGCAGGTCGAGGAGCTGCGAGTACTGCCTGCGTACCTCCCGACTTGGGTGCCGGCAGGCACATAAACAGGCGGGCGGATGGATGGATATCGTTTTTGTTTGTCGCATTAAGCTTACTTATTTTTATCTAACCCTTTCTTGTCGATTGCCTCCTCTCCTCTCCTCTCCTCTCCTCTCCTCTCCTCTCCTCTCCTCTCCTCTCCTCTCCTCTAATCACTTTGCGTTGTGTCTTATCTGCTTCTGTATGTCCTTGGCTTGCGACTATGTCGATCGGTCTGCTTCCTCGATGGAAATTGCTTGCTTTGTTGGACGTTCCGGTGAAGGGGGCGAGAAATCCACGAATGGGGTATTGATTCTCCGTTTAAGGCGACTAGAATTGTAGGTATCAGAGAACGGGACGGCAACCCTGAACTCTGATTCTCAATCCAACACCGATCCGTTCGACCGAAAAGGTAGTCCGTGATGACTATTCTTCACGCGTCCGTGTCGCAATATTCGCTCACTGTGGACGCATCCGAAACCATCTCCGTCATGCTCGACAACGCCGACAAGCCCTGGGGTCGACGCCTGGACGAAGCCTTGCGCTTCGCCATGGTGTCGGGGTCGCCGACCTACGCCGTGTCGCCCTACGTCCGGGCGGAACTCTCAGACTTCCGCCCGGACCTGCCACAACGGCCGGACATGCCCGACGTTGAAGGCAACTCCGCATCGGACGTACTCGCCAAACTCGAGGCCGCGGGGTACGTCGACACCCGGACCGTGGTGCACGAGACGTCCGGGCAGGCGTATTTGTCCGACGGGCGCACGGTGACCGCGGTCCAGGTGCTGCGGCCGTTCGCGCTGGTCGGTGTCTGGTGTGGGTTTTCCCCGGCTGCCAACAGTCGCGTGATCCGGTACGGGCACGCCTACGCCGACCGCTGGACGATCACCGACCGTTCCTACATCGTGCCCGCCGGGTGGTATTTGGTCGGCGAAACCGGCGACTACACCGACACCCTAGTCGGCGTCGCCGGTATGAACAGCGATCCCGACGGATGGGTGTTCGAGCTGGAAGGGTTCGGCGCGTCCGAGTGCTCAGCGGGCTGCGAGTCGTGCGACGCCCGATGGGTGGCCTACGCCGATTCGTGGCACTTCCGGCCGGAGGACTGCGACGCCGACGCGTGGCACTTCGACGACGCCGACGACTTCGACACCGCCAATACGATTGCCTGCCCATCGTGCCGTACCGGCCGAGTCGGGTTCTTCATCTTCTGATCGTTCCGGCGCCCGCGGGCAGCTCCCAGCCGACGCGCCCGCGGGCCCGGTTTCCCTTTCGATCCCTTGCCCTTGTGAGGTTTGCGATGTTTGCTGCGCTCTACGTGGACGGTGTCCCGGCCGGACTGTCCGATGACACACCGGACACGGTCAGTCTCGAATTCGACGCCGACGCGTCCGCCATCCATCGATGCCGCATGTGCGGCGAAGACCTGACCGAAACCGCGGACGGATACGAAAGCGAGTCGAACGGCACGGTCTGTACCGACTTCGAACCCGCCACCGACACGGACCCGGAACGCGGCGAAGGTCCGCACGACCTGGAACCCATCCCCGTGTCCTGGTGCAACAGCGCCGCCGTGCACACCGAAGAATCAGAGGATTCCGTCACGGTGTCAATCTCGGTCGGCGACCCGCGAGGAGCGTTCACGCTCACCATCCGCCGGGTGCCCGACGACGTTGGCGGCGACCTCGCCGGATGCCTGATCATGCACACCCCGCACGCGGGGGACACCGCGCCGCATATGGAACTCACCCCGTTGCACGACGGAACCTACGCCGTCGGCCCGCATGCTCCCGCACGTCGTTTGCACTCCCTACCAGCGGCCTAGCCGCATCCGCAGCCCGTTCCACGCTGCACAACCACGGAGGTACCCACGATGACCATCACCGCAGACACCCCAACCACCACGCGGACCAGCTCGGTTGCCCGGATGGGTTTCACCACCGATCGCGCCACCCTGGCCGACGCCTTGACCACGGTCGGACTCGCCATCTCCAAACGGCCTGTCGTTCCGATGCTGGGCGGCGCGCTGCTGCAGGCCCGAGACGGCCATCTCACGATCACGGGCACCGACTACGACACGACCGTGACCGTCCGGCTCCCCGGCACGGTCGACACCCCGGGCACCCTGCTCCTTGATCACGGCGAACTCACCAAGCTTCTCGGCGCGCTGGTCAAGGGCACCCGCAAGCGCGATGCCGACGCACTGGCGGTCACCGTACGCACCCTCGACAACGGCACCCCAGTAGTTGATCTTGCTGGGTACACGATGCCCGTCACCGACTTCCCCGCCGAGGAGTACCCCACCATGCCCGGCGCCGGGCCGACCGTCGCGCAGGTCGACCGTGACACGTTCGCCCGCGACATGGCGCGCGTCATGGTCGCGGTCGGCACCGACGACGCCTTGCCCATGCTCACGGGCGTTCACCTCGATATCGCGCCCGGCGCGGTCACGATGGCAGGCACTGACCGGTACCGGCTCGCCATGGCGCCGCTCCCGGCGGTATCGACCACCGGAATCGGCGAGACCGTCGCCGCGCTGATCCCGGGACATCTGGTCGCGCCCGTCGTCAAGCGGTTCACCGGTGACCGTGTCCGGATCGGCCTTGACGACTCGACCAACCCGGGAGTCGTCTCGCTCACGTGCGGGCACGTCACCGTGTCCGTGCGGACGATCGACGCCGTGTTCCCGCCGTACCGCCAGCTCATCCCCGGTTCCGCGGCTGGCGTCATACAAACCGACCGCGCCGCCCTGTTGGCCGCGACGCAGCGCGCGGCGGCGGTGCTCGACGCGAAACGCCAGCGCGGCGGACAGGTCATTGTCACGTTCACTGGAACGTCGGTATCCGTCGCTCCCGCGCTCGAGGAGCACGCCGACACGGTGACCGCGCCCGAGCAACCAGCGACTGTCGACGGGGTTACCAGCCCCGAACGATTCTGGTTCTCGCCCGCCTTCTTCGCCGACGCGCTCACCAGCTTCACCGGCGACACGATCACCCTGCATACCCAAGCCAGCGTCCACCGCCCCGTCCTGCTCACCGACGCCGCCGACGGACTCACCACCGATGCGGCATTCCGGCACTTGATCATGCCCGTCCGTTCACCCGGGAACTGAGCCCGCCATGGACCACCGACAGAACGATCCCGCCGAGCTGATTGAACGACTGGCCGACGCCGTCGGCGCTTTGGCCGAATGCAACTACTCCGGCGGCGAATTCGAAGCCCTCATTGATGAACTGGACGCCGCCTTCAGCGACTACCGCGCCCACGGCCCGCACCCGTCGCCCTGAACGACGCACACCACGGAGCACATCGGGACAGCAACCCCGCGCGCCGCGGCATACCCAACACCGCAACCGCAGCAACCGGAAGGAACATCATGGACACGCCAGGCAATCGCCGCGCACGAGACGGCGAAGTCTACGTCGCGCTGGCCGACCGGAAACCTGCGTTCCCCGCAGTCATCGATGATAAGCGCTGGAACGGCTTTGTCCGCCCCCTATTCACCCGCGACACCGCCGAAGTCATCGCTGCGTGGCTGAACCTGCCGCACGCCAGCGATCCCGTGGTCGGGAATTACAGGGCCGTGTTCGACGACGACGTCCTGATCGTCGCCGACACCTACGCCGGTCACACGTACCGGTTCGAGCCCGACGCCGACCGTCGGTACGCGATCGGCGCCGGAGAGTGGATTTGGGAGCTGGGAACACCCGAGCCTGATGTGGCCGCGGAAACCGCGCTGCTCGCCGACACCGACAGGCTCACACCCGAGGACGGCGAAATCCTGGTCACGATGAACCTCACCGGATCCGACCCTGTATTCCCGGCCACGATCGACCCCGACGCAGGCTGGAGCCGCGCGAACAAGCCCCGGTTCCGTCCGGCGGTCGCGGCCGTCGTGGTCGCCTGGCTCAACGACACCGAACGCCGCCACCCCGGCGGACCGATGGCTTACTGGGACGACGGCACGATCGTTCTCGTGGACTGGCTCTCTGCCGCCGAAGACGGCTACCTGCCGACCCGGGTCGTCCGCGATCCCGACGGCTGTTACATGGTTGACACCGATTTCGAGTGGGAGCGACCCGCCGACGGCAATCGCCAGTAGGACACCAGCTCTACCAGCACGCATTGCGTGGCGCGTCGGGACAGCAACCCCGTCGCGCCACGCCGCAACCCCAACACCGCACCACACAACGAAGGAGCGATCCGCAATTACCCGACCGCCCGGACGCCGCACGTCCGCAACCCGCCGGAAGACCCGTCCCACCTTGTCGCTTGAAGAACGCGCCGAAAGCCTGGCGGCCGCCCGAGAGCAGCTGCTCGACGGAAAGAGGAATCGGTGGCCTGCATCGTGACCGCCGTATGGGACTGGACACCCTGGCCTACTCTTTGCCCTACGTCGAAGGCTGGGTCGCCGACCGCGACATCGGATGCCAATCCGCCGAACGCGTCCTCGCCGTCGCCGACGCCATCCTCGGCCAACAGGACCAGGTACCAAGCCGGGTGCACGTCGACGGGGGCAGCTCTCAACGTGCCGGACGCTGCCCGCATCGACGTTCGCGTCGCCGTCGCCTGATCGCCGCGCTCGCGCCCGTGGTCGCCGGTGAACCGACCGCAGGAGAAGTTGATCTTGATTTTCCGCGACGGCAATCGGAACACGTCAGAGTTTCTGGCGACGGCACCAAGCCGTGTGGAGTGGGCCCGGCGGATGAACACCTCCGAAGAGGCGCAGCAACTCACCCGCCGGGCATCCAACACCGCTCACCAACCGAAGGGCGCGCGGACCGCCAGCCTAGCGCATCACCTATCTGCCGGAATTCTGCCGGTCGCGGGCTCCGAGGTTATTGCTCGCGGACGGATTCCCACCGGTACCGGGACTTGGGTCAGCCTTCCTTCAAGCCCGGTTGCAACTACATCGCTGAACTGTTTCATGCCGTCGAAGTATCCGCACTCATCCGGAGCACTTTATGTCCCCGTCATCGCCTAAGAAGACCTCTCCGCCCGCTGCCACGAGTACGCGGAAACGCTGAGCAACCGCATTCAACCCGGAGGCGCACGCGCAAAAGATCGCTGAAGCCGCCTCACACGTCACCGAGACCGCGTGGCACGGAGCGTATGGAAGCGGCCGCCTTGACGTGCCCTCTCCGTCGTCGCGACGGTGGCAGCCTTGCCGCAGAAGGATTCCAACGGGCGTGACGTTGCCGAGGTTATGGGCGACTGGGATGCGTCAGGTTTCGTCGACTACGCCCGGCACACCTGGTCAGCCATCGTCAGGCAGCGCCCGGACACTGTGCACCTGGGCCTCTGACCTGCGCGATGACAGCTTTGCCGAGACGGAATGATCGACAAGAGTACGGGCCGGTGCCAAGTTCCGGTAACTGACGCGGGACCGTCTCGGTGATCGTGTCAGTGCGGGCGGGCTCTGACCAGCGGAATAACAGGTTATCCTAGACTGAACGTGCAGGATTCTTATTGGAGTTGTCATTTTTCGCAAGTACCGAGCGGAGCCGTGGTTAACTATGACCCGTGGCGGAAGAGTGTGTCGGGTTGCCTTGGGTGAAATGCACTTGCCGCGAACATGTAATCGTTTGTGTCAGGCGTGACCAACGGTCAGGTAAGAAGCCGACGCTAGGTAGAGCAGTAGGTCAGTCAGAGGGACTGTCCTCCAACGCCTTCTGCCAGTGGGCAAGCTCATCGCTGGTGGCCAGGGTGTCGGGGTGGTCTGCACTGAGCACACGCAGTCGGTCAGCGAGCAGCTCCACATACGCAGCCGCGGCGCCAGCGGGATCACCAGCCCTACCACGCCAGTGGGCAAGGTTAGCGCGGGCCGCCAGGGTGTCGGGGTGGTCGGGGCCGAGCACACGCAGCCGGTCGGCCAGTACGTTCTCGAACGCAGCTGCTGCGCCGGCGGCATTACCCGCTTCACCACGCCAGTAAGCGAGGTTGCTCACTGTGCTCAGGGTGTCGGGGTGGTCGGGGCCGAGCACACGCAGCCGGTCGGCGAGCAGCTCCTCAAACGCAGCTGCGGCACCTGCGGGATCACCCGTCTCACCACGCCAGTAGGCGAGGTTGCTCACTGTGCTCAGGGTGTCGGGGTGGTCGGGGCCGAGCACACGCAGCCGGTCGGCCAGCAGCTTCACATACGCAGCCGCGGCACCTGCGGGATCACCCGCTTCACCACACCAGTGGGCAACGTTGTTGCGGGTCGCTAGGGTGTTGGGGTGGTCGGGGCCGAGCACACGCAGCCGGTCGGCCAGTAGGTCTTCGAACGCAGCTGCGGCGCCGGTGGCATCACCCGTCTCACCACGCAAGTAAGCGAGGTTGCTGCGGGTAGTCAGGGTGTTGGGGTGGTCGGGGCCGAGCACTCGCAGCCGGTCGGCCAGCAGCTCCATACATGCAGCCGCGGCGCCAGCAGGATCACCAGACCGACCACGCCAATAGGCGTGGTTGTTGCGGATGGTCAGAGTGTCGGGGTGATCAGGACCCAAATTTCTGGTTGCCGCGGTGTCCATTCGCGCGAAGTAGTCCCGGGCCTGGCGCACCAACCCGGCCTCGCCCAAGCTGGACCCGACCCGAAACAAGACTGGATGCCCGTCCGGATGCCACAGATGAGCCCCGCCGACCGCGGTTACTGCCTCTGCATTAGCCCGCAGCATCTGGCCGACGACGGTATCCCGCTCGACCTGCGGCCACAGCGACGCCAGCGCGTCGGCCACTGCCCGCACCAGGATCGGCAGGCGGTCGGCGGGCACGGTGTCCCGGGTGACTCGCTGCACCAGGGCGTGTACCCGCACTGTGGGCCGCGTCGACCCCGAGGCCAGGCTGAGCAGGCTCAGCCTGTGCGCGCAGCCCACCCCGTCTCGTGCTTGCTCCGCGTCCACCTCGCGGCCACGTCGCCTCCGTCGTGGCCACAAGCGACGTACCTGTTTCCCGTCCACCTCGCGTCCGGTCGCCTCGGTCAGCAACGCCAACACCGATGGTGCTGTGAACAGTTCGATCGGGATGCCGTTAGCGTCCAGCACGCTCGCGACCTCCAACACCACCCCGGCCAGCCCAGTCGGTTCCAATTGATTGGCCTGCTCGATCGACAACGACCACGTCGCGGCCACCGTGGCCCGGTACTCATCGGGCAGGCTCTCCGGCTCAGGCACCAACCCCGCCAACTGGTGTCGCCAATCAGCCAGTCGTTCCCGGTAGCCGGCGCAGGACAGATTGCGATCCAGCATGAACGCAGCGGCCTGGGCCAACGCCAACGGCAAAAACCCGAGATCTGCAGCCAACTCGCTGACCTCGTCAAGCAGATGCTGCTGGTCGGAGAGGGCACCGATCAGGTAGCCGACTGCCTCAGCGGACGCGAATACGTCGATCTCGATCAGCCGGCGCCCGTGCCCTCGGAGCGCGGCGTCGCGACGGCGGGTGGTGACCACGACCTGCCCACACGGCGTGGCCGGCGGCCACAAGCCGCGCAGATCCGCCGGGGTCTGCACATCGTCGAGGACCACCAGCCACCGCGTGTCGGCGGTGGCCAACCAGGCCAGCAGCCGCCGGGCTCCCTGCTCGGGGTCGGGGTCATCGGTGCCCGTTAGGTCTGCGGCCAGGCGGGCATAGTCGGACACGAGCGCGTCCCGGGAGGTCGCGGTGATCCACACAAGCAGATCGACCTCGCCTCCGGCCCAGGCCGTCTCGGCGTAGTCCAGCGCCAACTGCGTTTTGCCCACGCCACCCAGACCGGACACCACACTGGTCGACGCCGCGCCGTCGGAAGTCAACATCGCTGTGTGGCCCGCGGCGGTAGCTGCGGCCAGGTCTAGGGTGATCGAGCGGTGCTGGAACGACGCCGCCCGCGGCGGAAAGGTCCCGTACCGGTAGGGCGGTGTCACCACAGGCCGGGCCGGCATCGGCGGGTGGATGTGGACGTCGTGGACCGTCCCGGCCTGGACCACGACCCCAGCAACATCACCCGTGATCGTGTTGGCCACGGCAGGTGGTGTGTGATCCAGCGGATCGTTCATGAGCCGATTATGACCACTTCACTGTCGGCTCAGCAGTGACAACCACCCGGTGTCACCAGAATGGTCCTGAGCCCGGGAGCGATCGCCGAGACGGATGGAGGTGACGAGGTTGTCGAGTGGTACATACCCGGGAAGTGGCGCTGACCTCGGTACGATGGGAAGTCCCTGACCAGTGGGACCTCCTCGAACTCTGTTGCCGCCGCGGCCACCAGTGTAGCCCGTATCTCGCCGTGCTGGCCCAGCCACGAGACGTGGAACCTGGATAGCTCCGAGGGGTGGTCCTCATCGCCCATGCCGCGCACATCGTCATTTCGATGAGACAAGCCAACCCTGGTGAGACGATCACCACCCCAACGAGTGAACGCGCAGCCGCCGAAGCGTCAACGGCGTGAGATTCGGCCACGTACCACAGTCGTAATATCCGGTTTTGGAGGTGACTTGCTCTCGGTCGTAACACGCTTGGCGTATCGGCGCAGCCGCACCAGGTCCAAATTCGTAGTGTCGTATGAGCGTGCAGCATCACCGCTAGCTGTTCGCTGTCGAGGGTTGGCCACGATGACAAGCTACCGTCCCGCAGAGTTGCACCCAAGAGATTCGGTATAGCAAAAAGTATAGACCCCTAGCCGAGCATTTCATCTAGTCGGTTACTTGTCGACTCCAGCTGCGGCGTGCAAACCTGCAACAATGGGGTGCCGCCGCATGCCCAGTATCTGTAACGCTGGACGGCGTGTACGCGTCTGAGTGGACGTGCATTGTCGTTAGCAGCATTGGATGCAGCTAACAACGGTCTATCTGAGGCGTACCGCCATCACCGGAAGATTGATCACGCCCGTGGTGCACACTGAGTCCGAGCGAGAGGTGCGACATGGAGTCTGTCGTAACAGATGCTGGCCATCCGCGGCGTGACACGCATTTCATGTGGCTTGAGATAACGAGCAACTGCCAGCTCGAATGCAGTCACTGCTACGCATCGAGCGGGCCAGGTCAAGGTCACGGCATCGTCTCTGCTGATCAATGGATGCAAACGCTCACGGAAGCCGCCATTGCCGGAGTCCAGCAGGTCCAGTTCATTGGCGGCGAGCCAACATCTCATCCAGCGCTGTCTCCTCTCATAACACACGCGCGTCAACTGGGACTGCGCGTCGAGGTGTTCTCGAATTTGTTCTCGATCCGCGAGCACGTCTGGCAAGCTCTCACACAGCCTGGTGTCAGCCTCGCAACCAGCTACTACTCTGTGGGCGGAGAGGTCCACGATCAGATCACCCACCGCGCGGGGAGCTACGGACGCACAAGAGCGAATATTGCGGAGGCGGCGCGGAGGGGAATTCCACTCCGTGTCGGGATTATCCGATTGTCTGAAGATCAGGGCATCGACGCTGCAGTGGAGGAACTTGTAAGCATCGGAGTTCATCGGAGCGCCATAGGCGTGGATGATCAGCGTGGGGTTGGGCGCGGGAGGGGCACAGAAGCCTGTGTCACTGAAGACGAGCTTTGCGGGAAGTGCGCTGATGGCGTATTGGCGATCATGCCGGATGGCACCGTACAACCCTGTGTCTTTTCGCGTGACGCGAGGTTCAAGGTAGGCAATATTGCCGCCGATAGCCTTACATCAGTGCTCAATGGCGAGCGGCTCCACCGAATAAGAGAGGACCTTACGTCGTTTTTCCTCCAGCGAGGGTCTATAGGGATCGATTGCCCCCCTGCCGAACCGACAGGCATCCAGAACTGTGGGCCCGCGTGTAGCCCAGCGTGTGCACCGCAGGGCAACTGCAATCCCATCGTTAACCCGCCACCTTGTAACCCCATTGCAGGACACCCTCCGCGGCCGGAGCCTCCGACTCGACCGCCGGGGCCGGTCTGTGGACCATATTCAGGTCGCTAACGGTGTTTCCGACCTCTCCCACCCGGCCTGCGTTGTAGCATTACGCTTTCGCGATGTTGTCTGGGCCGGCCTGACGAAGGGCCGGCTTGGTGGCGAGATTGCGCGGGCCGGACGTGACACCTGGGCATTGCCAATGCGGACCTGACTGTGGTCCTCGCCCAGGTCACGTCGCGTACGTGGTGCAGCCGGTTCTCTCACAAGCGGCAACATTCGCGACGCCTGAACCTCCGGTTGCAATGGATAAAACATCGTTGCATCCACATCTGACAGTCGAGGTCAACGGCACGCGGCACCTCCCGCTGGGCTGCAACAGGCAGTGCCCTGACCAGCAAGGACAAGTAGCATCGAATCACGGCCAATGTTGCATCAAATGCAATAAAGCCTAGTTAACCGGACGTGAGGCTCCGAGATGGTCGTCTCCGGCCCAGCGGTACGAGGAAATCTGGATCGGCTGCCCGAAGGTCGGCGCGTTGATCATCTTGCCGGCTCCGACGTACAGTCCCACGTGGTGGACGTTGGTCGGTGTGCCGTAGAAGACCAGGTCGCCGGGAAGTAGCGGCTGGTCGGCGGGCACCAGGGGGCCGGCGTTGTACTGCGTCTGGGCAGTACGGGGAAGCGAGATTCCGGCAGCGCCGTACGCGGCTTTGGTGAGTCCGGAGCAGTCGAACCCGGCATCTCCACCAGCGGGACCGTTGCCTCCCCACACGTAGGGCAAGCCCAATTGGCCGCACGCGAAGTTGATCGCCATGTTCGTCGCCGTATTCGACGCTTGGATAGTAGTGCAGTTTCCTTTTCCCACAACGGCATCGCCGTACTGCTTGGCCTGCGCGAGCACCTCGTCCACATACCAGTCGGCGTGGTTGTACGCGAAAATCGCCTTGCGGACGTCCTGCTGTGCACCGGAATCGCAGAGGTAGTAGGTGGCTGCGTAGATCGCGTCGTGGGGGTCGTATCGTGACGGCGGATCGGCCCCGCCCGCTGGGATCGGGTGGCGGGCTATGACACTGGCGAAGGTGTAGGACAGGAATTGCATCGGTCCACCTGCACCGGCGTAGTTTTCTCCATTGTGGACACCGGAGAGTGGGCTCCGTCCATGGTCGGACTCGATCTTGCCAATCGCTGCCAGGATGGACCAGTCCAGTCCCGGGCATGTTGTGGCGGCCCGCTGGTAGAGCGCGAGGTAGTCGGCTGGGATGTCGGCCAGGGCGGCGGGTGAGGGCTGGCTGCTACTGGTGTCGAAGATCGACTGGACTACGGCGAGGACGCCGCCACCGACGAGAAAGAGTAGCCCGATGGCGAACGCCGCGATGGTGCTGATCGTCTTGCCCACAGATGTTCACCTCCCGTAGTCGGTGGGCCCGAATGGGGGTGTTGGTCGCGGTGGGGCGGGATCGGGTCGCTCGTCGACGGTCTGGCGAGTTCGGCCGTCACCGGGCGCGTGTGGCTGTGGTTCGGCGAGATCGGGCCACAAGCTGGGAAGGTCGACCAGCCGGGTACGTCCGGCGGAGTCAGCGTCGCCGATGCGTCGCCACCGTGGTTCGGTCATGTCGACCGGGTTGGTGGCTGCGGCGGCGTTAGTGGTGGCCACGGGGACGCGGCGAGGGTGATCGAGCGACTGCAGTGTCTTGGCAAGCACCTGCCGGACGGTTGCTTCCCGTTCGGGGGTGGGCAGCCACAATAGGATGGGTGTGGTGATGCCTGTTGCGCTGGCGAGCTGTTCGTAGCGGATGAGCTTGGCGGCCAGCCGGGAGAGCTGTTCGGTGCCGAAGTCGAACTCGATGAACCACTCGACGTCGCGGCCAGCTTCGCGCCAGCGGCCGTAGCCGTCGGGGGTGATGATGTCGCCCCAGTGTCGCCCGCAGCGCGCGGCTGACCACCACGCTGTGAGTGTGCCGGTGGTGTTTGGCTGACGGCTGTGGTGGACGAGCGTGGTGAGCAGGCTGTTGCAGCCCACGGTGTGCGCGAGTTGCAGCGAGTACGCTCGGCCGACTTCGCGGTCACGGCTGTAGTTCATAGTCTTCGGCTCGATGCCGTCCTCGTGGGCCAGCACTGTCGCGCCAGCGGTGTCGAGGACGTAGTGCATCGGGTGCGAGCCGAGGTCGCGGTGCGGCTGGAATCGGTGCAGCACTCCCCATTTGTGGAGGTTGAGCAGCCGGAGGTTCGCCGCGCGTCGGGTGGGGAAGGCGAGGTCGACGATCTGGTGGGTGGTGAACACCTTGTGTTCGAACAGCATCCGCACCAGCCACCGGTCTCGGGCCGTCAGGTGTCTGACGAGCCAGGCGTGGTGGTCGGCGGAGTTGCGCACGCGAGGCACGTCGCGCGCGGGACGGTGCCCGCGCAAAGCGCGTTGCGGGGTCGGGTTACTGATCATGGACTAAAGCACCTCCATCAAAACAGGCGACTCGTGCACTTAGCCGAGCCGGTCGCGGTGCCCGGCTCCGCCGGTCTTCGGAGTGGGGCCAAGAGTGCTCATGACCAGACCGTCACCGGGACTTCGGGCGGTTTCGGATGCTTGTGCCTTCGGCCCAACTGGAGTCGTCCCGCAGGCGCAGCAGACAACGCTGACGGCATACGGCAAGCTTGAGCGCATGCCGAATACTCACGTCGACGTGTATAAGCTTCTCGATACAGGCAACTCCTGGAGGTGTCCTCGTTGCGGACACAGCACCAGGCAGTTTCCGGCCCTGTCACATGTGCGGGACGAGCAGACCGGAGACAGTGCCCACATCTGCTCGGACTGCGGCGATGACGAGGACTTCCAGATGTCGATCGATGGGACGTCTCCGACTGCAGCACAGCACTGGCCAGTTCGGCGCCAGTTGGGTTCGGTGGCGTCTGAGGAGTCGCGCGGAATCCGGTTGGGACCAACGTGCAATGCAACGGCCGCCACAGGGGATGTGCGAGTTGGCGTGCACTGGGATGGAAAATTGGAGGAGTGGCTGACCACAATCTTGACACTGGACCCTGACGGTCCACGCTCGCCCAGGGGTCTACATACCTGGTCATTCCCCACTCGGCGCCTGCTTGACGAGTACCTGGCGTCGGTTGCTGAGCGGCATGAGCCTGATGTTCGTCGATTGTTGCAGCACCTCCTCTTTGACGGTGTAACCTTCGGTTTTGATGACGATTTACATCTTTCCTTGATAGAGAAGCAAGAAAAATTCAAAGCGCTACAAGGGCAGTACGAGTACTTTCGCCGCTTGTCCCTAACTATGCGCCCTGGCATGCACGCGCACCCCGGAGTGCGCTGGGCGATCGACCTGCTACCCGACTCGCCAGCGCGCGCCGCCATGGTTGTTGAGTCGTACGCTCGCGCACACAGGGGCCGCCTTCCAGGAGGTCGAAGCGAGGGGCTCGCGGACGCGGTCGCTGTTATTAACACCTACTACATCGACAACAGCTCGATACCATGGCGTGAAGCGCTAATGGGAATTACACCGCGACAGTTTGAGTGCTTGATCGCCCGCCTCTACCTTGCAATAGGATTCGAAGTCATACTGACTCCGCCGACCGGCGACGGGGGAAGGGACGTAGTGGCGATGAAATCCACACCGGGCGGGAAGCAGAAACTGCTCGTTGAATGCAAGCAGTACGGTCGCAAAGTGGGTGTCCAGGAAGCGCGCTCCTTAATTGGAGTTGTTTCCAATGAGCATGCCACGGGCGGCGTACTAGTCACCACCAGCGGCGGCACCAAAGGTGTCCATGCTCTTGCCAGCGCCAACGCGCGCTTCGAGTTCGTTGATGGCCCACGACTGGTAGTACTCCTGAATAGGCATTTGGGCCCGCAATGGCCCCAGCGGCTCGACTGGCTAACGCGCCCCCTGTAGTCGTAGGATTCCTGTGGCCAGCCAGTGCATGACACCCGGGCTGAACTGGACCCCGGCACGAAGCTTGACTACCTCGCCACGCTGGCGATAGAACGGACCTCCGAATAGCGCACTGATCGAATACCGTCCCTTCGCCAGCCAGTGGGGATTGGCCGGGCTGGTGATGCCGGAGTGGCTGTGCTGGACGGGCCGTTCAGGTGGTGCGTCGGGGATCGAGTGGGGTCCGCTGAGCTGGGTCACCCTGCTCGACGTTGGGCGCGGTCGGCGGTTGGGTGTTGACCTTGGCGCGCCGGCGGATTTCCCTGGCACGTCCGGGGACCGCAGGCGATAGTTTCTGGGTTAGGGCGGTGAACGGTGGTACTTCCTCGCTGTCGAGTACGAGGCGGGCGGCGATGTGAAATCGGCCGAGGTTGGCGAGGTCGTGTTCGGTGAGCCTCGGCAGGGTGTGGCGTGCCAACGATCGCGCGTCCTCCGGTGAGGCGTTGAAAATGATCTTGCTTCGGGCGTTGGTAGAGATCCCCTCCTCCAGCTCGCGGGGAAGCTGGCGCAGGTACTGGTGGGCCAGCGTCATGGACAGCCGGTAGCCGCGGGCTTCGGCGAGCATGTCCTCCATGGGGTAGGCGAGGTTGAGGAAGTTATGGCATTCGTCGATGTAGAGCCCGGCGTCGTGGCGCTTGGACTGTGGAATGCGGGCGCGACGGGTCGCCGCCTGCCAGGTCCGGGCGACGACGATGGACCCGATCAGCCGCGCGGTGTCCATGCCGAGTGCGTCTTTGCCGAGCCGCACGAGGCAGATCCCGCCGTTGAGCACGTCGTCCATGTCCACGGTGGACTCGCCGCCAGCGAGCGACGCCCGGACGAAGCGGCGCAGCAGGAGCCCGCGGAGCTTGTTCATCAGCGGCGCGACGACCTGCGCCCGGCTGGCCTCGGATAGCTCGTCGTACCAGGTCCAGAACCCGAGGAGGAGGCTGTCGGTGAGCTGCTCGAGCGCGCGGTGCCGGAACGCCGGCACCGTGAGCAGCGTGGGCAGGTCGGCCAGCGTCGGGGTACCGGGCAGCTCGCGCAAGGTGAGTAACCCGGAACGCAGGATGTCTTCCGTGCGTGGTCCCCAGCTGGAGGAGTAGACGTGGGAGAAGATCGATACCAGGTTGTCCACGACGCGGGCGGTGTCGTCGCCTTCGAGCGGGTTGAGCACGGGCGGGCGGGAGCGGCTGTCGGCGTCGAAGAGCACCACTCGCTTCCCGAGCCGTTTCGGCAGGCGCATGAGGATGTCTTGGACCAGGTCGCCCTTCGGGTCCACGACGACCAGGCCGCGGCCGGCGTCAGCGTCGTCGAGGATCATCCGGGCCATCAGCTCGGACTTCCCTGATCCGGTGGCGCCGAGGATGTGCAGGTGATGCCGGGCGTCGGAGACCCGCAACCCGACCGGCCGCGGGTGGCCGGAGTCGCTGATCCCGATCGGCTTGACCCCTTGGCCTTCGCCAGGTATCCCGGGCGGTGGCGGAACAGCCTTCGCGCCGGCGCGCTGCAGACCGGGGATCGCGTCGTCGGTGGGGACATGCGCGAGCACGGCCAGCTCGGCGATCGAGAGCAGATCACCGGCGGGCAGCCGTCGCTCGGCGACCGCTTGCACGGGGTTGGCGAGCCGGACCCGGCGGTAGTAGTTGTGCTCGCTGAACGCGGCGAACGCCGACGCGATCGCGTGGCCGCGTCCGCGCAGGTGCTCGCGCACCGTTACCCGTTCAGCTTTGGTGGCCTCGGCGGGAACGAGGGTGGCGACGGCGTAACGGATCCGCGTCTCGTACTGCGAACCCCGCTGCTTGGCGACGATCACCCGGTCCTGGGCCGAGTTCTCCAGCGACGTCTGGTGATCCACCACGGGCTTCTTCGTCGCGGTGTTCGGGCGGCGCGTGCCACTGTGCGGGGTGACGAGGTCCAGCAGCCGTCCTGCCAGCTTTGCTGAACTGCCTGCACGGACGCGCCGTGCTGCGCGGCGGGCTTTGCGGACGCGGGATCCGGTGACCGGGCGCGCCAGGATCTGCACGACCGCACGTTCGTGGTTCGCCAGCCCGACCGGTGCCCCGAGGAGCGCGCGGACCGGGTCAGCGGGGAAGTCGGTGCGGATGGGGAGGGCTTCGCTGCGCGCGAGCCGCAGCTCACCGCCTGCGGCTTCGACTGTCTTTCCGGGTGGTGCGGTGAGCGGGATCGGTGGCTTCGCTGGGCTGGGGCGGGTGTGGGCGCCGGGCCAGGCGGCTTCGATCGCTCGCTCGGCCATGCCCGGCGGCACGAATCCTGGCAGCCACAGCCGCAACGTCACGCCGCTGTGGGAGAACACGTATTCCCAGACGATGTGCGGCTGGCCGTGCACGCGCCGTTTCCAGCTGGGTCGCAGCAGCCCGACGAGGTTGGCGTAGAGCGCCGCGGCGCCGTCGGGGTCCACGGTCGGCGGGGCGAGCACAGTCACCATGCGCGCCCCCACGCCAAGCCGGTCGTGACACCGCCGTCGCCACCATCGGCGGCCGATCAGCCCGGTGGTGATGGCGAGGATGGCGGCGGGCCCGAGAATCGGGCCCCACGACACCGCGAACACGCGCAGTGCGGCGAAAACGGCGTGCATCGCCGCGCCGGGGTCGCGCAGGTAGTTCTGCAGCGGTGAGTTCAGCATTGGCTCGCTACCGGCGGGAAATGGCGGAATGCGGTCACGGAACATCGTTTGCTCCTCGCGCGTGGCGTTTGCTGGTCATGGCTGCGTGCCGGTGGCAGCCGTTTTCTGCCGCCCCGTAGATGGCGGACGCGTCGCAGGAAGACGCGAGCCGCGGCGATTGCCCCTGGATGACAAGGCCGCCGCCGAGGAGAAACTCACCAGTGGCGATTATGTTACATGCCAAACAATTTGCTTCCGTCCAGCCTGCGCATGCGCCGAAAACGGTTAGGCGGCCTCGGATTAGGCTCTGCAGAAACGACGTGAAAGATCGTCGGTGAGCACGGTGGTCTTCTTTAATCTTCGAGAAGGAGATGCTGTGACGAATCGTGATCGTCCAGTTCGGCAGCGGTATTCGTAATCGAGTCGAACGCGGCGAGTTCGGCGGGATCTGTCGTAATTATTGCGTTCTCTTGCGGAGAGGCCAGCGTTTGAAAGGCGACTCGCTGAGTGCCTGTCGAGAGCAGTCCTTGTCCTTTGTCCGCGGAGAGCAGGAACTGCTTTTCTCCCTCGGACAGGTTGAACGTCGCCACGATCTCGTCGATCGCTTGCGGCGCTTGGCGTAGCACGATCTGGGTGGCGGCGTTGGACACGATGGCCTTGCCCAGTTCGGTGCTGAGGACGTCGCCGACGTCCTGGGTCGCCGTTGTCAGGCCCGCCCAGTGTTTGCGTGCGGCTTTGGCCATGCGGTGCAGGAACCGTGCCCCGGCGGGGTCTTGCATGAGCACGTACGCCTCGTCAACCGTGATCAACCGCGGGCGCCGGGTGGTGGGATTGGACACCCGTCGCCACACCGTGTCCAAGGTGAGCAGCGTGCCGATGGAGCGCAGTTCGTCAGGTACATCGCGGAGGCTGAACACCGTCAGATGTCCCTCGGGCAGGGTGGTGGTTGGCCCGGAGAACATCGCGGAGAACGCGCCCTCGACGAACGGGTGCAACCTGGAGCCGAGATCTGCCGCGACCGGGTCACCGGTGTTGGCCAGGACTGCGGCGAGGTCGGCCAGCAGTGGCGCCTGCCGACGCCAGGTCCGGGGATCGCTCGTGATCCCGGCCCGCTGGTAGGTGGCCAGGAGTGCCTGGTCGAGCACGGCCCGTTGCTGTGCGGACAGTTCGGTGCCGAGCAGGACCGCGATGACGGTGTGCAGAAACAGCGCCCGGCGGGTGAGTGCGTCCTTGGGTGCGGTGCGGCGCCCGTCGGGTCGCAGCGCGATCGGCAGGTCGAACGGGTTGATGCGGACCTCGGAGTTTCCGAGGTGGATATAGGTGCCGCCAATGGCCTCGCACAGCCGCCGGTACTCGTCTTCCGGGTCGATGACCGACACCTCGACCCCGCGGTACAGGCTGCGGAGTACTTCCAGCTTCACCAGGTAGGACTTGCCCGCGCCGGAGCGTCCGAGGATGACGCTGTTGTAGTTGTCCGCGGAGAACCTGTTCCAATGCACCAGTCCCTGGCTGCCGATGTTGAATCCGTAGAGGACTCCGTCCGGTGCGGCGACGCTGGTCGGGTCGGCTGGGGGCAGATCTGGGCTGGTGAAAGGGAACGCTGCGGCCAGGGCGCTCGTGTCGAAGGTGCGGCGCATCCCGATCAGGTCCAGCGCCAGTGGCAGGGTGGACACCCAGCCCTGCAGCGACCGGTAGGTGGTGGGCTGGGCGTTCATCAGCAGAGACGCCGCGAGTGAGCGCACGGCGGCGACGTGCTCGGTGAGGTCGTCCTCGCTGGTGGCGTGCACGGTCAGGTACAGGCCGAGCCGGTAGAGCTTGCCTTCGCCGCGCGCGACGCGGGCGGACAGGTCGTAGGCATCCTCGGTGGCCGCCTCGACCATCGGGTCCAGCAGTCGGCCTTTCTCGCTGGTGTGCCGTCGCCCGGACTCGAGTTTGGACAGTTGTTTCTTGAGCCGCTTGGCGGCGGTGACCGGGTCGATCGGTTCGATGTGCAGCGACACGTCAACGCGGCCGGGGTAGGACAGCAGCGGCTGCAGCCATCCGGCGTGTACTTCGCGGGGGTAACCGGTGATCGCGAAGCTGGCGACCCAATCGCCGCCGATCTCCAGGTGCCGGGGCGCGACTGAGAGCGAGTCCGGGGTGAACGCGCTGGCTCTGCCCAGCGGTGCGTTCACGGCCTGTTGCGCGCTGTGTCGTGCGCGGCCGAGTTTCAGTGTCATAGATCGCTGCCTTCCCAGTCATCGAGAGCGGCGGTGGCTGGTGTGGCGCCGTTGTCGGGCGTGCGTGGGCGTGGAGCGGCTCGATACCGACCAGGTGCGTCATCGTCGATGTCGGCGGCGGCGGCGGAGGTGGTGATGACGTCGTCCGCCCCAGCCAGTCCCGCGGACGGCGGGATTATGCTGTCGGGATTGCACGCCGTGGCCAGTACCGCGGTGGCCTGGCCCGCATCCAGTGGGGTGATCGTGATCCCGGCCGGGGACAGCAGTTCGGTCGCTTCCCCCAGGCGTCGCACGAGCCGGGTTTCCGCGGAACGACGCGCGGTGTCGGTGACCTCCCCGGATCGGACGCGCCGGCGACGGGCGCGAAGCACGGCGAGCGGGGATGCTCCGCCGAGCCCGTCGATCGGACCGGTAGCGCGGACCGGTTCCCGTAACACCAGCAGAACCTGGCGGCGTAGCAGATCAGTGGAGCGGCGTAGCTGGTCGAGGTAGGTCGCGTGCTCGCGTGCCGCGGCTTCCAGCATCGGATGCGGCAGACCGGGTGCGGCTTCACGGAGGTCGCTGATCTGTCGGCTCAGGTCCAGCCGTTCGGCGCGGATGAGTACCTGCACGGGCGCGGAGATCGAGTGCAAGTAGCGCCCGAAGCTGGCGACCAGCGCCTCCTGCTCCCCGGGGGTGCGCAGCGCGAAGTTCACCGTCGAGGCGACCGCCACGATCGCGACACCGTCGGTGCCGAGGTCGATGACACCGGCTTCGGTGACCCCTTCTGCGGGCAGGCGCAGTGCCGCAGGCGAGACCTCCGACGCACTCGCCGTATCGGTCTGGCCGGTGGTGGTGCTGCGGCTGGTCAGCCATTGCGGCGCGGCCCGCACTCCTTCGGGCGCGGCTACTCGGTGGCGCGGTTGCAGCCGCTGGCGGATGGCGGCGAGCAGGAGGCGGTCGAGGCTGACGCCGTCACGCTGGCCCAGCGCCAGCACCGCGGCGACCACCCCGATCGGGATCGCGACGATCAGGAAGATCAGCAGCGGCACCGCGCCACGGGTCAACGTCCAACCGCCGTAGAGCACGATCCCGGTCACCGCCAAGATCGCCAGCTGGCGGACGGTGAGATTGGCCAGGACGCGATCCTCACGATCGACATCAGACGGTATGCGCACGGGCTGCGTCATGACTTCTCACCTCCACGGGGCGGGGACTTCGGCTGTGACTTCGGGGGCGCTGGTGGCGCAGCTCGAAACGAGATCGGTGGCACGGAGCGGGTGCGTGGCCGGGCATCCCCGAAGCGCGGCTCGGGACGTGCGGGCCGGAACGCCGGTGCCACCACCGATGGTGTCGCGGGTCTGACCGGCCGTGAGACGTGGGGCGGTTCGGGCGCGGGTGGTTGGAATCGCAAATGCGGTGGGACCGCCGCGACCGCGACCGGCCGCGCCGATGATTGACCGCCGCTCGTGCGACGTGACGTGCCGGGAGCTTGGAAGCGCGGCGCCGCGCCGATCTGGTGTCCACCGCGGCGCCGCGCGGACTGTGGCGGGATAGGTGCGACGGGTTGGGGTGCGGAGCTGAATTCGGGCATGGCGGGTGGTCCTGAGACAGCGGCGCTGACGGCGGGGTCGTGTGTAGGTTCTTGCGGACTCGGTTGCAGGAACCGCGGTTCCTGCGAGGGCAGGCGCGACTGTCGGACGGCGCGCAAGCGCTCGGCGTCGAAGTCGCGTTGCATCCGTTTGTTCACCGCTTCCGCTGTCGGGGCGAGGCGTTGTTGCGGGGGCCATGGCAGGTCGGCGACACCGGTGCGGCCGCCGCTTCCGGTGCCGTGGGCGACCTTGGCCCCGGCGGCTGCGCGGGGTCTGCCGAAGGCACCGGAGCGGCCAGCGACGGCGCCGAAGGTCTTGGCGACGATGACGGCTTTGACCAAGCCGCCGAGGAACGAGCGGCCGGTGCCGAGTTTGGTGGCCGAGAGGAACCAGAACGGGATCTTGAACAGGATGTAGAGCAGCCCGAGGACGACGAAGAGCATCATGATCCCGCCACCTGCGGAGTTGAACAGATGCACGCTGCCGTTGAGGAACGTGTTGACCGCGATGATCAGGGTGAGCGATTGGGCGACCTGGATGCCGAGCGTGGCGCCCAGCGCGCGCCACCCCCAGCGGGCGATGCCGTCGGTGTGGGGCAGAGCGTGGCAGGCGACCCACAGTGGCGCCGAGACGATCAGGATCAGGGTGATAATGACGCGCACCACGTAGACCAGCAGCAAGGCGATCACCGCGATGAGTAGGACGCCCTGCAGCAGGATCACGAACAGGCCGCCCGACGCCACGGTGGAGTAGGCACCGTTGATCGACCCGGTCAGTGTGTCGCCGAGCTTGGGTGGATCGACACCATCGGTGAGGACCGCGGCGGACAGGGCGTTGGCGAGGCGAATCGCTTTGTCGATGAGGAACAGCGACAGCGTCGAGGCGAAGAACGAGACGATGAGCCGGGGCGCGATGTCCTTCATCGAGTAGCGGCTCTGGACCGATTCGTGGGACATCACGATGATCCCGCCGATCATGATCAGCCCGCTGTAGCAGGCCATCACGATCAGCCAGGAGTTGTTCCACAGGTTCGCCACACCGGGCAGCGAGTCCAAGGTCGGGGTGGTGAAGGCGGTGTCGCCCAGCAGCTTGAGGATGGGGTCGAACGCGGCCTTGACCAGATCGCGGAACACAGAGTTGATGGCCTTGTTGATGCAGCCGCTGATATTGGTGATCCCACAGTCAGGGTCGTCACCGCCGACTCCCGGTCCGTTCTGGCCTGGGGCTGTGTTCGGCGGCGAGCTGCTGGGTTGGGGGATGCAGTCCTCTCCGCTGCACGGCGGCGTCGTTGGACTGGTGTTCGGTGTGGAGGGCGGGCCACTGGGCGTGCAGCCGACCTGGCCGGGGAAGCAACTCGTCGGCGCGGGAAGTTCAGTGATCGGCGGCAGTGGGGTCGCCGGCACTGACGGGCGTGGCGAGCCCGTCGGGAAGTGGCAGGTCGGGTCTGGTGAATTCGGTGCACACGTGGAGCCGGTCGGGATGTTCGGCAGGGGCAGCGGTGGCGGTTGCTGCGGCGCGGGCTGCGCGAGCGTGGCCTGCTGCGCGCCGGACTGCGAAGGTGTGGCGGATGAGGCCGCCGCGGTGACCGCCAGCACGCTGGCGAGCACTGCGGTCAGGCCGAGCACCAGCGGCCACACCTGCCGTCGCCGGGAGCCGCGGCCGGTTCGCGCCGCGGCAGGTGGTGCGAGCAGGACCCGTTCCCCGCGTACCCGCGCGGCGGTGCCGGGCTCGCCGCGATCAGACTCGGGCACGCGGGGACGTCGGATCTCGGCCATGGCGTCAGGCCCCGACAATCCCGCGCAGAATCTCCACCACGAGCGGCGCCAACGCCGCCAGCCCGTAGCCCCATCCGGCACTCTTGAACGCGCCCTTGGCCTTCTCCACCTCGCCGGGATCGCCGCTCGCCATCAAGTACCGGACGCCTCCAACGGTCAGGAACACCGTTGCCAGCCCGGCCAGGATCCCGACCAGCCAGTTCCTGATGTTGTCGAAGAGCTGACCAACGCTGGTTACGAGCGGGAGAACCTGAGCGGCTGCCTGCGCCGAGTCAGCAGTGAGGACGCTGAGCAGCGCCGTGGCGAGGACCGCCGCGGCGACCCACCGGGAGACCGTGCTGCGCAGCAGCGGTCGACGAACACTCCGATGACTCGTGCGCACGCGGCTACCGCGCGGCACGCGGTCGCGGACGCTCGGCCGACGTGGCTGAGGCCGCGTCCGGTCGGATGCCCCCGGCATCGGTGACGACGGCGGCGAGGGGGTGGGCTGGCTCTGGGGGTGTGGTGTCACGCGCATCGGCGCCCCTCCGAATTCGGGTCGTGCTCGGCGGTGCGCGGAGAGTTGGGTGGGGTCTCCCCGCACCCCAAGAGGCCGGATTTCGGGTCGTTTTTCGACACCAAGCGTGAAGATTTCTTCTGAGCAGCCGGACGGCCGTTGCGCAGACGGCCGCTCACAGCACGTGACGTCTCCGGCTCTTCCTCGATCGGCGCACCAGCGGTGTCGCGGTGCAGCGAGGTCACAGCGGCGTCGCCGACCGGGTCCTCGGAGTCGGTGTCGGCCGCGTGCTCGCGCAGCCAGGCGACGAGTCGGTCTTCGGCTCGATCGCGGGCCTTGAACGCGGTCTTGAGCGCGGTGTCGTGGTGCTGCGCCCAGTCGGTCATCGACTCCTCGCCCAGGCGCGTCGCCGAGATCAGCTCCGCCTCGGCGGGGGTGAGGATCCGGTCAGCGACCGCCCGCGCGAGCACCAAGTCGGGGTGGCCATACGGCGGACGCGGTGCGGCGGAGTGATAGCCCGAGCCCACGGGCAGCGGGGCGTCAAGCGACTCTTCCAGTGCCGCCTGCCCGGCGCGGCGAGCCGCGAAATGCAGCCGGACAACGATGCCCGGATCGGTCAGGTCCACCGTCGCCAGCGCCTGGACGAATCCGGCGAGAACGGCAGCGTGCGCGTCCGCCCGATCACCCCGGTAGCGGGCGGCCAGCCACCGCGCACTCGAGGCCAGCGACGGCAGCGCCATCCCGACGCACGCCACCGTCCAAGCGCCTCCGTGAGCGCGGGAACGCAGCACCAGATGCGCCCACACGTCGTCACGGGTGCGGACCGGGCACTGCTTGCTCATCACCCGGTCCCGCAGTTCGTCCAGCGGCACCGGCCGCCGCGGCAACCCGGCGAACCGGGCCCCCTGCACGGCCATCGGCTGCGGCCCGGTGACCAGCCAGCCGAAGGCATCGCGCACTGTGTCCAACGGCAGCCATTCGTGCCCGTCGTGATCGGGCCGAATTGAGCCGGACACACTCTCGTCGTTCGCCATTTCCTTGCTCCCGTTCTGGTCGGTTTCGTTGACCACCTCAGGACGCCATGACTTCGACAAGAAAAGGACAAGAAAAGAACAAGGATGATCTTCTTAGTAGGCGTCTTCCACTACTAAATACGCAGCTCTGTAAGGATTCAGAATGACCGACCGGCGGTAGATTTAGCGGGGCGCTCAAGGTTGCCTTAGTAGCGTCTGAGCTGGAAATTTAAGCGCTCTTTAGTAGGAGGTGGACCTCCTCCGTGGTGGTGCGCGAGCCGTTGGTGTCTCGTGGCTGGGAGAGTGCGGTAAAGATCTTGAAACTTGTCGGGTCGATGTTGCGGTCTTGGTGATCCGTCGAATGTCAATGCTGGGGAAGGTGAGCATTCTCGTTGGTTGGCGGATGAAAATGTGCCGTGGTTCGGGCGTACTTCTCGTGGTGGTCAGGCGGCCGTTCCGAAAATTCTGGAAATAGTGTGAAGGTTGGTGTCGAAAAACGGCCCCGAAACCCGCCTCTTGGGGTGACTTGGCAGACCACGCCGACCACTTCGCGAGGAAGGCCACCGATGATCTCAACACCCCAGCCCGAGCCCGGACGCCGTCGCCACCGGGCGTCGCATCGTCGTACGCCCACCCCGGCGCGCGCCGGTCACGGCCGGCACCGAGCACCGTCCCCCGCGCCTGCTTCCGGACGTCGCGGCGCGACGCGCCTAGCCACGCTGTGGCCCTTCGCCGACGCCGAGCCGCTGCCGGGCACCGCGCTGCTCGCGGGCTGGCTTGGCCGCATGATCGTCACCCTCGTCACCACTTACACCGGCCCCGGCGATCGAGTTCTCCTGCTGACCCCTCCGGCGCTCTCGCCTATGCCAGCGCGGTGGTCCGGCAGGGCACCCGGCGGCGACTCCTATGCCGGGCTCGCCGAGGCCGTCTGGACGGTCGCCCGGTTGGGCCGAAGCTCCGACGCGGCGACAGCGGCGCCCCCGCCGGGTGACCTCCACGACCGCACCGACCCGACCCGTTACGCCGAAGCTGAGTCGGGGTCGCGACCCCGACTCAGTCGGCTTGGCCTGCACCCGGTGACCGACGTGAACGCCGACTGCGCGCACCGTCCGGTGTGCTCTGGGCGCCGACCCCGCGGTGGGTTTGATCTGATCATCACCGCGGTCGACCCGCACGCTGTCGACTGGTTCGGTCACACCGACTGGGACGCCTTGCTGACTCCGCGCGGCCTCGCCGCAGTAGTCACGCACAGTGACTCGCGTGGCGGGCGACTGCTCGATCCGCACCCCGTCATTGCGGACACACTGAGTAGTCGCGGCCTGCGGCGTCTCGACACCATCGCCGTGCTCGCCGCGCCGATGCCGCCCCCGGCGGTCATTCCCGTGGCCGCTCACCGGGCGGGAGCCACGGCGTCAGCGCGCGGCTGGCCGCCGCGGGCAGACGGTGCCGGACCGTTGCCACTGCGGCCGGTGCACCACGACCTCGTTTTGTTCGGGCGGCTGCCCCTCACCGCACCGGACACCGGCGCCACCGACCGGAAGGGGACCTCGGATGCCTGAGCGTGTCGATAACCTGCTGGCCCGGCCGGCGGGGGAGCAGCCGGACGTTCCGGTTCTGCCCTCGGTGTGGCCGACCGGAGCGACCAGCATGGCGACCCAGCTGGCCGAGGGCGGCTACCACGACGCCACCGGTGCAGACCCGGCACTGATGGCGCCGGACATTGCCGGGTACGCCATCGCGGCGTTCACCCGGCCTGGCGATGTGGTGCTCGACCCGGACTGCGGGGCGGGCACGACCATCATCGAAGCGCTGCGCTGCGGACGACACGCGATCGGGCTGACCGCGCAGCGCCGGTGGTGGCGCCTGGCTCGTGCCAACGTGACCGCGACCAAGGCGCGCGGCGTGTTCGTCGATGGCATGGTCCTCGTTCTCGACCGGCGCCCCGGTACGGCGGCCGCCGCCGAAACGGCAGGACTGACCGGGCGCGTCGACCTCCTGCTGACCACCCTGCGACCAGCTGACCAGGACGGCGACGTTGCTGGTGCGCTGGACCGGCTGCGGAGCCTGCTGTCGCAGTACCGGCCGCTGGTACGCCCCGGCGGGCACGTGGTCATCACCTGTCCCCCGCAACGGCACCCCGTCCGGCACGACCTGCTCGACGTTCCCAGCCAGATCGCCGCGGCCGGCAGCGCCGCGGGGCTGGCACCGGTCGCGCGCTGTCTGGCCCTCACCGCAACCGTGCGACGACGGCGCGCGTACACCCGCGCCACCCTCGCCCAGCGCCGCGCCGCCACCCGAGCAGAACGCGCACTCGGACATCCGATCGCGCTGTCCGCCCACCACACCGTGCTGGTGTTCCGGGCCGATCCGGAGGCAGCGGATCCGGCCCTGACCCAGCCCATCCCGTCGCTGCCCGCGCCCCACCCGCCGCACCGGCGCGCTCGCAGGACAACACCGGCCATGGCTGTTGCCTAAGTGCACCCGTTGATTCGTCACCGCTGATGCGCGTCACGTCACACAGCCAGGTCAGCCCACGACCGCACGCCCATGGGCCGTCCTCGTGCCGCTCACCGTCACCCCACCTCGAGGTACAGGAGAGAACCGCGATGGCCATCACCCCCGAGCCGGAGCACCGGCCGCGCTCAATCTCGCGTCGTGACGATCCCGTCTTGTATCCGGTCGTGAAGTACCGCGAGGGTGAACCAGCATCACCCGGCCGGTGGCAGAGGCTGCGGGAGGCTCTCGCTGCGTACCTGACAGCACCGTACGAGGACGACGACCGGCGGGCGACTGTCCATACGGGTGTCCTCGCGTACCAGCAAGAGCTGGCCTGGCGGTCGCGTTCCGTACTCCGGCGGCGCACCCGCGAAGGCTGGTGGCTGGGACCCGCCCCCTACGGCTACACCCTGGTACACCACCGGGTCGACGGTGAGTCCGGTGCCGCCTGTCGGCGGCACCGGCTGATCGTCGATGAGCTGCGAGCGCCGGTCGTGCCGCTGATCTTCACCTGGTACCTGCGGGACAAGCTCGCAGAGCGCGCCATCGTCCGGCACCTGATCGAGCAGCAGCATCCTCAGCCTGCCGACCCCGCCTCTGGCCCCTCGCGGGACTGGAGCCCGGCGATCGTCCGCAACATCCTGAACAACCCCGCGTACCTCGGCTACGTCGTGCGGAACCGCACGCTGCGTGGACAGGATCGGCCACCGGAATGCTGGACCTGGTCGCAGCAGCGATGCCACCGGGAGTTGGTCGAGCCCGCGGCGTTCTGGGCGGTCTACAACAACCGGTTCCGGTGGCTACCGGCGCACCCGAATACCGACAACGTCGGTCTCAACAACGACGGCCGGGAGGTGGCGTGAAACAGCAACCAGCCGACACGGTCCACTACCGCGACCACGCGGTCACGCTCTACACCGGAGACGCCAAGACCATCTTGGCCGGTCTGCCCGATCGCACCGTGGACTGCGTGGTCACCAGCCCGCCGTACTGGGGCCTGCGCGACTACGGGACCGGAACCTGGGTCGGCGGCGACCCTGCTTGCGCGCACCTGGCCGCAGTCGGCCGCAGCACCACCGTGCCGCAGTCCGCACGTACCCCTCTCACTGGTCCGGCGTCGGTGGCACATCGTGGCGATACAGTGCAGCGATGCCGCCGCTGCGGCGCGCGGCGCGAGGACGACCAGCATGGCCTGGAGCCGACGCCGCAGGACTACGTTGACCGGCTGCGCGGTGTGTTCGGCGAGCTGCACCGGGTCCTGGTCGACACCGGCACCGTGTGGCTGAACCTGGGCGACTGCTATTCCGCTGACCCGCCCGGCAGCGCCGGCGACGCGATGCGGACGAGCACCTTGTCCGGCCGTACCGCTGCAGCGCCGTTGCGGGAATCCGTGCGCCGCGCCGGACTGCGGCGCACGCGGACGCTTCCCCGCAAGAGCCTCGTCGGCATGCCCTGGAGGGTCGCGTTCGCGCTGCAGGCCGACGGCTGGATTCTGCGCAACGCGATCGTGTGGCACAAACCCAACGCGATGCCCGAATCCGTGCGAGACCGGCTCTCGAACCGGTACGAGATGCTGTTCCTGCTGACCAAACAGCAGAAATACTTCTTCGACCTCGATCCGATCCGCGAACCGCTCGCGCGCCCCGAAGCCGTCAACGAGGGCCTCGTCATCGGCGGCACCAACAAGGGACACCGCGGCGGCGTCGACGCAACCGCGCGCCGCCGCGGAAACAGCGTGTACGGCAAGTATCACAATGTCGACCAGATAACTGGAAAGGCGCCTGGCGACGCGCTGCGGCCGACCGGCTCACAGCACACCGCCGCACACGGACGAGGAAAGAACCCCGGCGACGTCTGGTCCATCGCCACACGTCCCTTACGCGAAGCGCACTTCGCGGCCTTCCCGGTCGACATCCCGTTGCGGTGCATCGCCGCCGGGTCCCCGGAGGGCGGTGTGGTGCTCGACCCCTTCAGTGGCGCCGCGACCACCGGCCTTGCTGCGCGGCAGCTTGGCCGGTCCTACGTCGGCATCGACCTCAACCCGGACTTCCACGACATCGGTCTTCGACGCCTCGGCCTCACATCAGACAAGCAGAGGAAGGCAGCGTGAACACCTCTCTCGCGAGCTACCACCAGCAGGGCGGCGTCACGCTCTACGCCGCCGATGCGCAAGCCGGAATTGAAAGATTGCCCGACAACTCCGTCGACTGCCTGGTCACCAGCCCGCCCTACTGGCGTCTGCGCGACTACGCCCCTGACAACAGGACCGGCGGCCGACCAGCATGCCGCCACCGCCCGGCCGGCGCCGACACCCCGCCGCCCGAGAGCAGCAGCGGTCGGCGACCGTGCCGGGACTGCGCAGCGGTTCGTGAGCGCCCGCAGATCGGCCTGGAACCGACGGCAGCGAACTACATCGACAGGTTGCGGGAGGTTTTCGCCGCCACGCGTCGGGTGCTCACTCCGCGGGCCACCGTGTGGATCAACCTCGGCGACAGCTACTCCACCAACTCCGACGGTTACTGGTGCACTACACCCGGCCACCCGCAGCAGCCGCGCTATCGGCCGCCCGCCGACGTGCCGCACAAGAATCTGCTCGGCATGCCGTGGCGCCTCGCCTTCGCACTCCAGGAAGATGGCTGGATATTGCGGTCAGCGATCGTCTGGCACAAACCGCACACCACGCCCACCCCGATCCGCGACCGGCTCGCTACCCATCACGAAATGATCTTCTTATTCGTCACCCAGCCGGACTATTACTTCAACCTCGACGTCGTCCGTCAGCCCTACGCCGGCGACCGCGCGCTGTCCCGTCGAGCCCACCACGGCGGCAACAAACCGAACACCGCCCGCGGAACGTGGCCCCGCACGCCAGTCGAGGCCCAGCGCGGGCGCAACCCCGGCAACGTGTGGACCATTCCGCCGGACAGATCGCGTGCCGGTCACCCCGCACCTTCCCCTGTGGAGATCCCACGCCGCTGCATTGCGGCCGGATGTCCCGAGGGTGGTCACGTGCTCGACCCGTTCAGCGGCAGCGCCTCTGCAGGAGTTGCGGCCCGCGAACTCGGACGCCGCTTCACCGGCATCGACACCAACCCCGAGTATCACGAGATCGCGAAACGCCGCATCGCCGAATACGACCAGGCAGCGGGAGGGTCGCACTGACCGACGACACGACCACGTTCAGATCACCGTCTGCAAGCACGGGCTCGCGGCACTACGTCATCCCCGGTGCGCCAGGTTTCCGCTGCGCAGGCTGAGCCAGTTACCGTCTGAAGCTCTCCGCGAACAGTGATGCGGATCACCTCTGGGGCCCACTCATTTGGGGCCTCCGTTTTTCGCGGATCGACGCTACTATTCCAGGCCCGCGCTACTCGTCACAGTGCTGAACAGCTGGTTTGCGCTAGGAGTTCCGTCGCGGCAGTGCGGGAACGATCCGACAAGGAGGCTCGATCACCGTGTCCGCCCCGGCAACCCCCATGCTCACCGGCCGCTGGTCCGGGAACAGGTCCGGTGGGTGGAACGAACCGGCCGCGTACCTCGCACCATCGGTGCCCGGCTTCGCCCTTGTCATCTGCGCAAGGCAGGACCGTCTCTTGTTCGATCCGTTTGTCGCCTCGGCGCGCGAACGCGTGGCCGAGCAGTACGGTGTTCCGCGCATGTATGCGATCGAGCCCTGGTGCCAGACTCCAGAGATGCTGGCCGCGGCGCGGGTCGGCGTCGCGTTCATTCGCCATCGTTCTATCGCCTCCAATTTCGCCATCGGGCGAGCGGTGTAAATGGTGGCGGGGCAGAGCGAACGCCGCGACGAGGCCACCGGACGACTGGTTGCTGACGAGCCGCCGGAGCTGATCGTCGAAATCCTTACTGTAGAAGCAATCGAGGCTCAGCGATTGGCTGCGGAGCAGGCGCGAGTGTTGTGGGAGGTGACGGAATGGCAGGCCCGGAACAGGTTCGTACCTGGGCTGGACAGCGCAGCGTAGGGCGCGCTCGAAGCCCTTACAGCCAAGCCTCGGCGAGCGGCGAGTCAGTCAACGTTCCGCCCCGGCCAACTCTTCTGCGCTTCGCGTGGTTGGGGCGCGTGTCCACTCGAGACATGCAGGATCCCACTCTTTCTTTGCCGCGCCAGCTGGGCTCGTCTCAACGCGCGCTTCCCGAAGATGGCCTGATCGTCGTGCACTTCTACGATGTGGAATCCGGCCGCATGGACCTTGATGCCCGGGGGAACGGACACGCGCACGAACAATTCGACATCCCGATCCCGCGCGACGGAGGCATCCAAGCGCTGCTGGCCGAAGCCGATCGCCCCGATCGGCGATTCGACTATGTCATCTGCGAATCGATCGAACGCACGGCCCGGCATATGTACTACGGCACCACCATCGAGCATCGCCTGGAGCGCGCCGGGGTGCGCTTGCTGGCCGCGGACGACCCGTTCCAGCTCACCTCTGTCGATGGTCGCAAACCGAAGACCGCGACGCAGTTGCTCACGCGGCGTATGAAGCAGAGCATTTCCGAGTTCTATGTTGTCGATATGCTGGAGAAGTCCTGGGACGGTTTCGCCGTCCATGCCGAAGCGGGATACAATGTCGGCAAGGCTTGCTACGGCTACCGCGCTCGTCACGTCCCACACCCCGTTCCCGCTAAACGCGCGAAGGGCGTGAAGAAGACTTTCCTCGAGCCCGACCCCGCCCAGGCGCCCGCAGTGCGGAGAATCTTCCATTGGCGCATCACCACACGTCTCGGCTACCAGGCCATCGCGGACCGACTCAATCTCGATCTTGCTACCTACCCGCCGCCGGTCCCGGTCGACCCGTCGCGCGCCGTTGGCCGCTGGACCTACTCGAACGTGCGCGACATCCTGACTAATCCCAAGTGCACGGGGCACATGGTGTGGAACCGGCGTGGCCGCAAGACCCACGGTAACCGTGCCAACCCCGTCGAAGAGTGGATCTGGTCTGAACGCCCGGTCCACGAAGCACTTGTCACGCTGGATGACTGGCTGCAAGCGCAGGGGATCAGTGAACACCGCCTCGGTTCCCGCAGCACCGACAACACAAACGTCAAGCACCCTCAGACGAAACGCTCTTACCTGTTGCGCACCTACCTCTTCTGCGGTGGCTGCGGGCGGCGTATGTACGGCAAGACACGTCGTGGCCACGCCTACTACGTTTGCGCACCGAAGAAGGGGTATGTGCCCGCCGGCCACCCTGCCGCGGGAAGCTTCTGGATTCGCGAAGACACGATCGTTGACAAACTCAACGAGTTCCTGTCCGCCTACATCTTCGGTATCTACCGCCGCAGCCTGCTCGGCGACACCGCCAGGGACCTGGGCGCCGCCGCCCAACGCGAACGAGACCAACGCCTCGCCGCCCTACGTCGTGAGATCGACGACAACGCTCAGATGATCAAGAACGTCGTCCGCAGCTTCGCGCTGTTCGACAAGCCGACAGAAGACCTCGTTCGCGACATCAACGAGCAACGCGCCGAGCTTCACGAACGCAAATCTCAACTTGAAGACCAGCTGTCCGAAGCTCAAGAGGAAAACCAGCAAGCACCCAACCCGGACCTGCTCGACGCCCTCCCGACAGGGGAGGTTCTGATCGACGAGCTACCCGAAGACGTCGCACGGCGACTGTTCGAAGTCCTTCGGCTCGAACTGCGTTACCACAAGAACACCAATAAACTCAAGTGCTTGGCCACGCTGATCGGTCCGATGATCCCGGCGGCACGTCGCGCAGGGCACGAGGCCACAGCCCTGCCGCTTGGCCGTCAGAAGTGGCTTGACCAGCGCAAACATAAGAAAGAGAACAAGGAGGATGCCATGTCTGACATCTCTCCCGTTCCCATCCTTGTAGTGCCCTCGGCAGGATTCGAACCTGCGACACCTGCCTCCGGAGGGACGTTCCGGCGACTTCCCGCAGTGTGCGGCCTTGCTTACAGATGGTTTGCCAATCCTGGTTTGGCATGTAGTAGGTGAGTACGGTCGTGGCGAGCACGTCAGCTCCGGCTTGGCTGGCACCGTCCGTCCGGAGGATTCCGACCCCCTTGTGGGAAGGCAGGAGCCGACTTGCGTCGAACCCTCGGGTGTTCATCTGCTCGCCCAGCACGATGTTGCTGTCTCGCCAGTCGATCACCCGCAGTGCGAACCGCGATCCGAGTACCGCTCGCAGTCCGGATGGGATGGTTTTGGAGACCGGGCTCGCAGCCCGATGGGTCCTACGAGCTGCGCAGCGTCGAGTCCGGGCTGTGCGCGGACGTCGACGGTGGGGCCACGACCGCGGGCGCCGCCATCATCCAGTGGGCCTGTACCTGCCGGTACCAACCAGCACTGGACCGCCAAGGAAACCGGTGGTGGTTACACCTGCGGCTCGGTCAAGAGCGGACTGGTGCCCACCACGGCGTCCACATCGGACGGTTCACTGGTGACCCAGCAGGCGAAACCGGCTCGGCTCTGCAGTGCTGGACCGTGACCTGAGTTCAGGCGCGGACTGCCTGTTCGATGTCGGCGAAGAGCCCGATCATCGACGGATCCGCGAACGGGACGAGCTGGGTGAACAACACTCCGGCCGTCGCCCCGTCCGTGTCCACCCAGTAGTAGCAGTTCGCCCCACCCGCCCAGGCCACCGTCCCGACCGGACGGTCCTGCGGCGTGCGCTTCTCGTTGCGCATCCCCAGCAGTGACCACGACACCGGGGTGCCCGGCAGCAGGTCGATGTCGTGGGAAGTCGCAGGATTGGCCGACGCCAGCCGTCCGAACACGGCCGAATGACTCCGCTGCGCGTCGGCCAGTGCCTGCGACCCAAGGAGTTCCGACCCGTCGAAGACCCCTCCCGCACCCAGCATCCGCAGGAATGTCAAGTAGTCCCGCGGAGTCCCGTACAATCCGCCCCCGCCGGAGAAGAACTCCGGCTCGGCGGGAAGCTCGAACGGAACTGTCACCAACCCGTCCGGGGTCTTCGCCTGCACAGTCGCCAGCCGTGACCGGTCCGCGATCCCGAACGCCGTGTCCACCATGCCCAGCGGGTCGAAGACGGACTCCCGCAGGTGGGTCGCCAGATCCCGCCCGGTCAGCCGCGAGACGGCCAGCCCCACCCACTCGAGACCTGTTCCATACCACGTGCCGGATCCCGGTTCGTACACCAGCGGCGACTCCGCGATCGAGGCCAGCTTGCACTCCAGGCTCGTCGGGATCCTGTTCTCCCGCTGGTACCGGGCAAGGTCGGGCGAAAGGAACGCGTACCCCGCGCCCGCCGTGTGCGACAACAACATCCGCAACGTCACCGGGGTCCGAACCGGACGCAGGCGCGGCGTATCCCCGTCGTAGCCCTCGAGCACCTGGGCAGCGGCGAGTTCGGGGAGGATGTCCGCCGTCGGCGCGTCCAGGTCGATCAGCCCGCGTTCCACCAGTTGCAGGGCCGCGACGGCCACAATGGACTTGGTCATCGAGGCGAGCCAGGCGACCGTGTCCTCCGCCCATGGAGCTGTGCCGTCGCGGGTACCGGCGCCGCTCGAGTACACGACCCCGTCGCGGTCGGCGGCCATCGCGTAGAAGCCCGCGGCAACGCCGTTGTCGAGGGCCTTCGCCAGCAGGGAATCGATCGTCGTCGTCAAAGCCATAACCACTGCGCAATCATGATGGTCACCAGGTGACGGGGAGATCGTTCACTCCGTAGACGCCCATGCCCGGCTCGCGGAACTCGATCTGGTCCATGTCCACCGCCCGGCGCAGCGTCGGGATCCGGCGTAACAGGGTGGGGAACGCGACCTGGAGCTCGAGCCGTGCCAGCGGCATGCCCAGGCACTGGTGGGGCCCGTGCCCGAAGGTCACGTGCCGGTGCGGCGGTCTGCGCAGGTCAAGGCGGTCCGGCTCCTCGACGGCCGAAGCGTCCCGGTTGGCCAGATCACCCGCGAGGATCAGTCCGTCCCCGGCGCGGATGACCAAGCCGTTGATCTCGATGTCCGCCAGCGCCACCCGCCGCCTGCCGCCCTGGGGGACGGCGGTGTAGCGGAGGATCTCCTCGACCGCGCCCTCGATCTCCGCCGGAGTTTCCATCTCCAGCAGGACGGCGAACTGGTCGCGGTTCTCGGTCAGCGCCAGCACACCCAAGGAGATGGTGTTCGCCGTCGTGTCGAAGCCGCCGAGGAGCATCAGCATGCCGATCAGGGTGGCGTCCTCCTGCGTCAGGTTGCCAGTGGCCACGTGCTCGTTGGCCAGCTCGGACAGCAGGTCCTCACCCGGTTCGGTGCGTTTGACCGTCAGCAACCGGTCGATGTAGTCGACCAGGCCCTGCCGGGCGGCCATCGCCTCCTCGTGGGTCGCCCGGGGGTTGATCAGCGCCTTGGCGCTCATCGCGAAGAATCCGTGGTCGTCGTACGGCACGCCCAGCAGGTGACAGATCACCGTGCACGGCACCGGTAGCGCGAACGCCTCCAGCAGGTCCGCCGGCTTCGGCCCGGCCAGTAGCCGGTCGACCAGGTCGTCCACGAGCTCCTGGATCGGTGGCCGCATGGCCTCGATGCGCTTGGCGGAGAACGGCTTGGCGACGAACCGGCGCTGGCGGGTGTGCTCCGGGGCGTCCATGGTGAGGAAGCTCAGGCGCTGCATGAACTTGCTGGGGGTCGAGTGCGGATAATTGGGGTGCTCGGGCCCCGCGCTGAGCCGCGGGTCGCGCAAGAGCGTCCGCACTTCCTCGTAGCCGCTGACCAGCCACGGGGTGCTGCCGTCCCAGATCTCCACGCGGGCGATCGGGGCCTCTGCCTGAACTGCCCGCAGCGCGGGCGCCGGGTCGAACGGGCAGCTTCGCGTCCGCGGTGCGGGGAAGCGCGGCAGCTCGTCCGTGAAGGGGTCGGCGCTCACCGCGACTCGCCGAAGCTCGCGAACAGGTCGTTCGCCGTCTCGAAGCCGGGTCCGGTACGGGGGCCGGGGGTGAAGCGGGCGGGCATCTCCACGTAGCCGTTGATCTGCCCGACGGTCGGGTAGCGCACCGCCGCGCCTTCCACCAGCTGGTAGTCCGCCAGCCGACTGAGCACCTCCCCGACGACGATCTGGAAGTCGGCCTGCGCGATGTGGCGGCCGATGCACCGATGTGCGCCGATGCCGAATGCCGCGTGCTTGCGGGTGTCGCGGTCGAAGTCGATGGTGAGCGGGTCCGGGAAGACCTTTTCGTCCAGGTTCGCCGCGGCCCACGAGATCAGTACGCGTTCACCGGGCTTCACGGTGGCGCCGTCGATCTGGGCCTCTTCGGTGGCCGTGCGGCCGACGCAGACCACAGGGGTGAAGTACCGGAGGAACTCCTCGCACGCCTTGGGGATGTCCTCCGGGTGCTCGGTGAGGCGCTTGCGGTCGTCGTGGTTGCGGTCGAGGTGCTCGAAAGTGGAGGACAGCAGGGCGGTGGTGGTGTCCATGCCGCCGGCGATCATCGCGTTGCAGACGGCGATGATGTCCGGGTCGCTGATCTTCTCGCCCCCGATCTTCAGCTGGGTGAGGAAGCTGATCAGGTCGTCCCCGGGGTTCGCGCGGCGCACCGGGATGGTTTCGACGACCTCCTTGATGAGCATCGCGAAGCCCGCTTCGACCGACTTGTACCCGGGCGTGTCCGATGGCGTGTAGGCCAGCGAGTGCACGGCTTCGGCGTAGATGCGCCAGTTGTCCATCGACAGGCCGACGATGTCCAGCGTCAGCAGCGCGGGTACGGCGTTGGCCAGGTCCATGACGAGGTCGATCTCGCCCGACTCGATGAACTGGTCGAGGCACCAAGTGGTGTACGCCTGGATGCGCGGGCGCAGCTCTTTCGCCGAGGTGGGCGAGAAAAAGGTGTTCAGCGCCCGGCGCCAGTCGAGGAACTCCGGCGGGTCCATCTCGAGCGGCAGCGCGCGGAACGTCGACGCTGGGATGATCGTCCCTTGTGGACGGCCGGGGGTGTTGGGCAGCTCGTGCGCGGAGGAGAACACCTGCGGACGGCGGGCCACGGAGGTGACCTGCTCGTGGCCGGTGACCACGTAGAAGCCGCCGTAGTGCGAGCTGTGCGCCACCGGGCACTTCTGGCTCAGCGCCGTGTTGGCGGCCCACGGATCGGCGGAGTACTCCGCCGAGTGGTGGTCGAAGTCGATTTCCGGGACTTCGGGGTGTGCCATGGGGGGTGCTCCTGTCAGCTCTGAGTGGCCGGGACCCGGGTCGCGTGAGAGGGCGAAGCCCGGGTAGCCGGTGGCCGCGATCTCCGCGCACTTCCTGGCGTAGGCGGGGAACCCGACCAGCGGCATGAAGACGCGTTTCTTGCCGGGGATGTTCGCGCCCAGGTACCAGGACCCGCACGAGGGGAGCAGGGTCTGTGCGGCGACGTCGCCGACGTGCCGCCCCCAGGCCCGCTCGGCCTCCGGTGTTGCCTCGATCGTCCGGATGTCGTTGTCCGCCAGGTGTTTGAGGCACTCGCCGATCCACGTCGCGTGCTGGTGGATGGCGACCAGCACGTTGGTCAGCACCGACGGGCTGCCGGGGCCGGTCATGGTGAACAGGTTCGGGAAGCCGGGAACACCGAGCCCCATGTAGGTGCGCGGACCGCCCGACCAAGCCTCCCGCAGCGACAGCCCGTCGCGGCCGCGGATGTCGATGCGCGACAGCGCCCCGGTGATGGCGTCGTACCCGGTGGCGAACACCAGTGTGTCCAGTCCGTAGGTGCCCTCCCCGGTACGGACCGAGGTCGGCGTGATCTCCTCGAACGGGTGAGCAGCGATGTCGACCAGGCGCACGTTCGGCCGGTTGTAGGTCTCGTAGTAGCCGTCCCCGAGGCAGATGCGTTTGCACCCGATGACGTGTGTCGGGGTGAGCTTCGCGGCCACCTCGGGGTCGTTGACGGCCAGGCGGATCCGGCCGCGGACGAACTCGGCGACAACTTCGTTGGCCGCCGGGTCGACCAGCGGATCACCGAAGGCACGTAGCAGCAGCGGCCCTCCCCGGTTCCAGAAGTGCTCGAAGGTGGCCTGCCGTTCCTTGGCGGAGAACAGGAACACCGAGTTCGGGTTCGCCGGGAACCGGGAGAGGCCCGCCGTGGGCACCTCGTTGTTGCGGGCGCGGAACCCCGCGTAGTCGGCCTTGATCGCCGCCTGCAACTCCGGGTCGAGCGGTTCGTCGCCTGCGGGCAGCGTGTACGCGGGGGTGCGCTGGAAGACCACGAGCTCCGCCGCCGCCTTCGCGATGATCGGGATGGCCTGCACCCCGGACGAGCCGGTGCCGATGACGCCGACACGCTTGCCGGTGAAATCGACCGGTTCCTCGGGCCAGCGCCCGGTGTGCAGGATGTCGCCCGCGAACGTCCCCACACCGGGGATGTCCGGCACGTTCGGCTCCGACAGGCAGCCGGTGGCCATGACGACGAACCGGGCCACGACCTCGTCACCGGTGCCGGTGCGCACGGTCCACGTGGCGGCGGCCTCGTCGTAGGTCATGGCGTCGATCCTGGTGTGGAACCGGATGTCGCGTGCCAGGTCGAAGCGCTCGACGACGTGGCCGATGTAGCGCATGATCTCGGCCTGGTCGGCGTAGCGCCGGGTCCACTCCCAGTCCTGCTGCAGCTCGGCGGAGAACTGGTAGGAGTACTCCAGGCTCTCCACGTCGCAGCGGGCACCCGGGTAGCGGTTCCAGTACCAGGTGCCGCCGGCACCGCGACCGGCCTCGAACACCCGCGCCGTGAGCCCGGCCCCGCGGACCTCGTGCAGCATCTGCAGGCCCGCGAGACCGGCCCCCACGATCACCACGTCGAACTTGTCTGTCATCCCAGCGCTCCGGTGTCCGGGTTCAGGCTTCCGAGTACGCTTTTTCCCGATCCTGGCCAGGTTTCGCCCGCTCCGACCGGATGGCCGCGATACTCGCCATGGCGACCCAGATGACCACGGCGAACACGCTCGCGTAGGTGATCGGCCCGCCCGCCTTCAGCGGGCCGTCCGGTACGAGCAGCGGAACACACCCGAGCAGCTGGACCAGCACCACGACCGCGGCCAGCGGCCTGAGCCAGCCCGGCCACCCCGCGCTCCGCCTCGTGCACAGCGCCGCCGAGATGACCACGACCGCGGCCGGGATCGCGCTGAACATGAAGCCGAGTACGTACGCGTCGGAGAACGCGCGCAGCAGCGAGTGGGTCGCCGGGTCCGCGGCCCAGCCCGAGAAGATCTGGAACAGGCCCAGGTACACCACGGCGAAGCCCACCCAGGCGGTGCCCGCCGCGATCATCAGCACCGGCAACGGGCTGTCCGGCACCTCCCGGCGGAAGCGGGTGTAGAGGTAGCCGAGGAACCACAGCACCGCCATCAGCGCGAGGCCCGCGATGAACTGGTAGATGTACCCGCTGGTGGTGTGGGTGGCATAGAACTGCACGATCTCGGCTTCCGGCGACCCGAAGGGCGGGATCGGCGACAGGACCAGGATCGTGGTGGCCAGTATCAGCAGGCTGATGATCCCGCTGGCCGCGTGCGCGACCTGGGGCGGGCGGTTGTCCACGATGACTCCCTCTGCGAGGTCGGTTGGTGTCCATCTACCGCGCCGGCCCGAGGTTGAGCTGGGCGACGATCTGCGAGGCCAGCGCCGCCGGACTGGAGTACTGGCGCATCTGCTTGGGCGTGACCCTGATGTCGAACTCCCGGTTGATCCTGGTGCTCAATTCCAGCGACATCAGCGAGTCGAGGCCGTGGTCGGTCAGCGACCGGTCGGGGTCCAGCCCCGAGGCGTTGACCCGGAGGATCTCCGCCGCGTGCGCGGTGAGGTGCTTCTCCAGGAATCGCTGCCTGGCCGCCGGGTCGGCGGTTCGCAGCTCCGCGAGCACGGCACCGCCGACGAGGTCGCCGCCCCGCTCGGTCCCGCGGTCGGCGGGGATCGCGGCGAAGAACGACGAAGTGCGGATCTTCTCCGCGAACATCGTCTGCCAGCCCTTGTCCAGGATCGCCAGGTAGCCCGCGCGTGCCCGGTCGTGGCGCAGCAGCGCGTCGCAGGCCTTCACCCCTTCGTCCGGGTCGATCATCGCGTTGCCGCGTTCGGCGAACATCGTGCCGCGCCCGTACTCGGCCCAAGCGCCCCAGTTGACGCTCAGCGCGGGCAACCCCTGCCCCCGGCGCCAGGTGGTGAGGCCGTCCAGTAGGGCGTTGGCCGAGGCGTAGCAGGCTTGACCGGCGAAGCCGACGAGTGCCGAGGCTGAGGAAAACCCGAACCACCAGTCCAGCTCACTGTCCACACAGGCCTCTTGCAGCCGCAGCGCCCCGCGTACCTTGGGCGCCCACACGCGCTCGACCAGTGCGTCGTCCACGCTGGTGATCGCCGCGTCGTCGACCACCGCGGCGGCGTGGATGACACCGCGCAAGGGCAGCCCGGTAGCGGTGGCGGCGCGGACCAGCTCCTCGGCGGTGCCGGCCATGGCGATGTCACCGCGCACCACCTCGATGTCGGCGCCGGCCGCGCGAAGCTCATCGATGGTCGCGCGAGCCTCGTCGGACGGTGCCGACCGGCCGTTGAGGATGACGCGGCCCGCACCCTCCCCGGCGAACCAACGGGCCAGGATCATGCCGAGACCGCCCAGCCCGCCGGTGACCACATACGCGCCGTCCGTGCGGATCACCGGTACGTCGCCCGGCCGGACGGCGGCCTCGCCGTCGCCGTCCTGGGGGAGCGCGAGGACGAGCTTGCCCACGTGACCGCCGGAGGCCAGCGTGCGGAACGCGGTGCTGGCCTCACCCAGCGGGTAGCTGGTGTGGGGACTCGGGGTGAGCGCGCCCGAGGCGAGCAATTCGTGGACCTCGCGCAGGATGTCGCCGAGCTGCTCGTATGCCAGTACACCGAGGTCGACGCTGTGCAGGGAGATGTTGCGGCGGAAGGGGAACAGCCCGATGCGTGCGTCGGCGTAGATGTCCTTCTTGCCGAGCTCGACGAACCGGCCGCCGATGCGCAGCAGGTCCAGCCCCGCTCGCTGGGCGGCGCCGGTGAGTGAATTGAGCACCACGTCCACCCCCTCACCGCCGGTCAGCTCGCGGATCTGGGCGGCGAACTTCGTGGAGCGAGAGTCGAAGACATGCTCGATGCCCAGGTCGTGCAGGTACTGCCGTTTCGCCTCGGTGCCCGCGGTCGCGTAGATCTCCGCGCCGAGGTGGCGGGCCACCGCGATCGCCGCCAGGCCCACCCCGCCGGTTGCCGAGTGGATCAGCACCCGCTCGCCGGGGCTGAGCCTGCTCAGCCGGTGCAGGCCGTACCAGGCGGTCGCGAACACGCTGGGCCTCGCCGCAGCTTCCTCGAACGTGACCTCGGCGGGAATCCGGTTGGCCTTGCAGGCGGGCACCACGGCGAACGCGTGGAACGCGCCGGGGTGCATGGCCGCCACGCGGTCACCGACCTGGAACGAGGTGACGCCCGCGCCGATCGCGACGACCGTGCCCGCACAGTCGAAACCGAACGGCATCGGGCTGCCGTCGACGGTCTTGTAAAGGCCCATCGCGTTGAGCACGTCGGCGTAGTTCAGACCGAGCGCCTCGACCCGGATCTCGATCTCGTCCGCGGCGGTCGCCCGCGGCTCGGTCGCGACCAGCTCCAGGCTGCCGAGGTCACCTGCGTGCCGGGTGGCCAGTGCGTACCGGTCCTGTCCAAAGTGGATCGGGCGCACCCGGCGGTCACCATCGTTCAGTGGCGACACCTTGAGCCGGGCCAGGAAGAGCTCACCGCTGCGCAGCGCCACCTCGTCGGCGTCACCGTTCGCGGCGAGCAGCTCGGCGGCCCGCTGTGGTGTGGTCCCGGCGTCAGTGTCGACGTGGCAGATCTCCAGTTCGGGGTGCTCGTGGCCGATCACCCGGCACAGGCCGCGCAGCCCGGTCTGCTCCAGGTTCAGCCCATCGCCCTCGCCGACCTGCTGGGCGTCGCGGGTGAGCACCCACAGCCGGGGTCGGTGCGCGTCGGTGCGCTCCGCCAGGACCCTGACCAGGTCGATCAGCCGTTTGACCAGGCGCTCCGCGCGTTCTGCCACGTCGTGGTCGGCGGTGGCCGTCGGGTCGGGGCATACCACCACGAGCCCCTGCGGGGGCTGCGCCGTGAGCTGCGCATCCAGTTCGTCCGCGGTGGAATCGAGCGTCAGGTGGGTGGTCTCGGGGCCCAGTGCGGAAATCAGCTCGCCCGCGAACGGTTCGGACACCGCGTCCGCCTCGGTCAGCACCAGCCACGGGCCATCGGCCTCGACCGGCTCCGGGAAGCCGGCGTGGTCCCAGCCGATGGTCAGCAGGCGCTCGGCGAGCCGCCGGTCCGTGGTGGCCAGGCGCACTCCCGTGACCTCGGCGACCACGGTGCCGTCCTCGTCGAGCAGCGCCACGTCTCCGATGGCGAGCTGCTCGTCGAGGTGGTTCAGCCGGGCCAAGCAGTAACGGGCGCGGTGCGGGTCGCGGTGCACACGCAGTCCGCCCACCCCCACGGGGAAGGCATCGCGGATCAGCGCCGGGTGCGACGCCAGCGTCTGCAGGCAGCCGTCCATCAAAACCGGGTGCAGCCGGTAGGAATTGAGGTCGCCGCGCACCGCGGCGGGCAGCGCCAGCTCCGCGAAGACCGTCTGCTCGACGCCCGTGTCCTCGGACAGGTGCAGGGCGACCACTGCGGCGAACGCGTCACCGTGACGCACACCGGCCCCGTGGAACTTGGCGTAGGCCTCCTGCGGGGACAGCGATCCGGGGTGCGCGGCGAGCAGCCCGGCCACGTCGAGCCGGTCCGGTTCGACGGCGTCGCGTGCCCGCAGGGTCCCGGTGGCCAGCAGCGTCGGGTCCTCGCCGTCGCGGCGGGTCAGTGACTCGAAGCGGACCACGCCGTCGCTTTCGGGGCGGGTGCGTGAGGACACCACGGTGTGCTCGTCGAGGTGCAGCATCTCGTGGATCGTCAGGTCGGTCACCTCGATCGCGTCGAGGTCGGCCCCGAACACGGTCCTGGCCGCGGTCAGCCCCATCTCGCAGTAGGCCGCGCCCGGCAGCACCGGCTGGTCGTGGACCTGGTGGTCGGAGAGGTAGCGCAGGTCGCGGCCGCCGATCGTGGCCTGCCAGGTGTGCTCGTCGTCGGCGTCGACCGGGCTGATGTGCACTCCGAGCAGCGGGTGCGTGTCCACGCTCGCGCCGGGCTTCTTCACCTGCAGCGCCAGCACGCCGAGGTCGGCGCCCGCCCACACCGGCAGCGGCACGTCGACGAGGGTGCCGGCCGGATAGGCGCGCTCCCAGTCGACCGGAACGCCGCTGCAGTGCAGATCGGACAGCTGGGGCAGCAACCCGGTGGACTGGTCGCCATCGCGGCGCAACGTTCCCATGGCGGTCGCGTCGCGGCCGATCGACTTCGCCGTCTCGGCGATCGCGTGGGTCAGCAGCGGGTGCGGGGACAGCTCGACGAAGATCCGGTGCCCGTCCAGCACAGCGGCGGTGACCGCGTCGGCGAAGCGGACCGGGCGGCGCAAGTTGTTGACCCAGTAACCGGCGTCGAACGCGGCGGGCTTCTTCGGGTCGTCCAGCACGGTGCTGTAGACCGGGACGGTCGCCGCGGCCGGGGCGAGGTCGTCCAGCCGCTCGGCCAGGTCGTGGAGGATGGGGTCGACGTGCGGGGAGTGCGACGCGTAGTCCACGGCGATCCGGCGGGCGTGCAGGTCGCGGGCCTCCCAGCCGGAGACGAGTTCGTCGACCCTGGCGGGGTTGCCCGCCACGACCGTGGATCCGGCGGAAGCGATGACCGCGACGGTGACGTCCTCGATGCCCGCGGCGGCGAGTTCGGCCGCGACCTCCTGGTGCGGCAGCTCAATGGTGGCCATGGCGCCGCCGCCCGCGAGCCGGGTGACCAGCTGGGACCGGCGGCAGATCACCTTCACCCCGTCCTCGGGCGTCAGCGCGCCCGCGACCACCGCCGCGGCGGTCTCACCGAGCGAGTGCCCGATCACCGCGGCGGGCTCGATCCCCCGGGACCGCCAGGCAGCGGCAAGGGCGACCTGCACGGCGAAGATGGTCGGCTGGACCTTGGCGATGCCCGTGACGGTCTCGTCGGCGACCAGCTCGGCGCGTACGGAGAACCCGGCCTCCTCAGCGATCAACGGCTCCAGCTCGTCGATCTTCGCGGCGAACGCGGGCTCGGTCTCCAGCAGTCCCCGGCCCATGCCCGCCCATTGCGAGCCCTGGCCGGAGAACACCCACACCGGCGCACCGCTGTGGCTGCTGACCGTGCCGGACACCACGCCCGGTTCGAGCTGCGACGCCGCGGCCGCTCGCAACTGCCCGGCCAGCTGGTGGTGCGACGACGCCAGTGCGACGAGCCGCTCCGCGCGGTGCTCCCGGCCGCGGGCCAGCGTGTGTCCGATGTCGGCCAGCGGCGCCGACGCGCCTTCACCGTCCAGCCACGTCGCCACGCGGTCGGCGGTCTCCGCCAAGGCCTGCGGGGTGCTTCCGGACAGGAGAATGGGAAGCGCTTTCTCTTCCGGCGCGGGGACTGCGGGGACCGCGGTGTCCGGGACCTCTTCGAGGATGACGTGGACGTTGGTGCCGCTGAACCCGTAGGAGGAAACCGACGCCAGTCGCGGCGAGCCGTTCGCGTTCCACTCACGCAACTCGGTGGGGACGTACAACCGCGTCCCGTCGGGGGAGATGTCCGGGTTCCAGTCGGTGAAATGCAGGTTGCCCGGGATCTTCTTGTGCCGCAACGACATCACGGCTTTGATGAGCCCGGCCAAACCGGACACCGATTCGGTGTGCCCGATGTTGGTCTTCACCGAGCCCAGCGCGCAGGGCTTGTCCCCGGCGCCGTAGACGGCGGCCAGTGCACGGAACTCCACGGGATCGCCGGTGGGCGTGCCGGGGCCGTGCGCCTCGACCAGTTCGACCGTGGACGGGTCGACGGCGGCGGCGCGCAAAGCACTGCGCTGTACGGCTTCCTGCGCGGTCGCGGAGGGGACGACGATGTTGTCGGAGCGGCCGTCGGAGTTGGCGGCGGAGCCACGGATGACCGCGAGGACCCGGTTGCCGTCGCGCACCGCGTCGTCGAGCCGCTGCAGCGCGATGACCGCGCAGCCCTCGCTGCGGACGAACCCGTCGGCGGCGGCGTCGAACGCGGCGCACCGGCCGTTGGGCGAGAGCATGGACCACTGGGAGAACAGGACGCCGACCTCGGGGCCCAGCTGCAGCATCGCCGCACCCGCCAGCACCAGGTCGGTCTCCCCGGCACGCAGGCTCTGGCAGCCGAGGTGCACCGACAGCAGACCCGAGGAACACGCGGTGTCCACAGCCACCGATGGCCCGTGCAGCCCAAGCAGGTAGGACACCCGGCCGGCGCCGACGGAATGCGCGTTGCCGGTCATCACGTACGGGTTGTCCACAAGGGAGTCGTCGAAGGTCCGCAGCAGGTAGTCGTGGTGGGCGAGGCCGAAGAAGACGCCGGTCTGCGACCCCTTGAGCGAACCGGGCGCGATGCCCGCGTGCTCGAGCGCCTCCCAGGCCACCTGGGTCAGCATCCGGTGCTGCGGGTCCATCGCCTCGGCTTCGTACTCGGTGATGCCGAAGGCGGCGCTGTCGAAACCACCGATGCTGTCGAGGAACCCGCCCCAGCGGGAGACGGTGCGGCCGAGCACGCCGGGTTGCGGGTCGTAGACCTCGTCCACGGCCCACCGCTCCGGCGGGACCTCGCGGACGGCGTTGTCGCCGCGTTCGAGCAGGCTCCAGAGCGTGTCGGGGGAGTCGACCCCGCCCGCGAACCGGCAGCCGATGCCGACGATCGCGATCGGTTCGACGGCGACGCCCCGCCCCTGGTCGGTGCTGGTGGACGGCTTCTTGGTGGTGGTGTGGGGCAGCTCGCTCCCATCGGTCTTGAGCGGGGTGACGATCATGGGCAGGCTGTTCGGGCGCGGCATCGCGGCCGCGACCCGGCGCACGGTGTGGCCGGGCACCGGGACCAGGCGCCAGCGGCCGAGGATGGTCGCCAGCGCGATGACCGCCTTGGCCTGTGCGTAGGCCTCGCCGATGCAGCGGCGATTGCCCTCGCCGAACGGGAGGAAGGCGGTGCGGTTGGGCAGCTGCTCGCGGTCGACGAGCCAGCGTTCCGGCCGGAACCGGTCCGGGTCGGTGAACGCGCCGCCGTCCCGGTGCAGGTCGATCTGACTGAACATGATGTCCGCGCCCGTGGGCAGCGAGACGCCGTCGACGACCACCGGTTCCTCCGCACGGCGGAAGAGCATGAGCAATGAGTACCGGCGCAGGACCTCGTTCACCACGGCGCGGGTGTAGCTCAGCTTCTCGATGTCGTCGTGCTCCGCGGGGCGTCCGCCGAGCACCTCCTGCAGCTCGGCGCGCAGCTTCTCCTCGACTTCAGGATGCTGCGCCAGTTCGTGGAACGCCCAGGTCAAGGTGGCGGCGGTGGTCTCGGTACCCGCCATCATGATCGAGACCAGCTCGTCGCGGATGAGGTCGTCGCTCATCGCCTCGCCGGTCTCCGGGTCGCGGGCGGCGCGCAGGTGCGAGAGCAGATCGGTCCCGTCCTCGGTCCGGTCGGTGCGCACCACGTGGTCGACGGCGGCCCGCAGCCGGTTCGCCGCGCCGAGGAAACGCCGGTCGAAGCCGGAGACCTTGCACAGCCACGCGGGCAGCACGGTGCGGGCGACCATGCCGTAGGTGAAGATCGGCAACGAGCGGATGATCTCCCGTACGACGTCGTCCGGCAGGCTGCCGGAGAACATCGACCGCACGATGGTGGTCAGCGTCAGCTCGATCATGACCTTCTGCACGGCGACCTGCTGGCCCGGCTGCCATGACTCGGCCAGCGCCTGCGACTCGGCAGTCATGATCTCCGCGTAGGAGGCGATCATCTTCCGGTGGAACAGCGGCTGGATCAGCCGTCGCTGGCGGCGGCGCAGTTCGCGGTCGGAGGCCAGCAAACCGTTGCCGCTCAACGGGTGCACGGCCTCCCACACCATGCCCTTGCCGTACGAGCGGGCCTCCTTCACCAGCACCTGGTGTGCCAGGCGCGCGGTGGTGAGGAAGTAGATCGGCCGCTTGCCGATGTAGAGCTTCACCATGTCCCCGCGCGTCCGCAGGTCGGCGAAGAAGTCGAAGGGGTTACGCATGAGCGGCCACATGTGACCGATCATGGGCAGCCTGCCCGGCGCTACCCGCACCGTCCCGGCAGGCGGTTCCTGTCCTGGCTCTGACCCGCTGAACGGGCACGCCGGTGTCTGCTGCGCAGACGAGTCGTTGCTCATTCGCTTCCCCCACCGAATCTGGCCCTGGTCAGCCCCGTGCCGTCCCAGGCGCAAGTGTGAAACGTTGCAGAAAGGGCGATGGATCACCCGATTCCGGGTATGCCGAATACCTCCGAACCCATTGCTACCCCCATTGGATTCGGGTCCAAGTTGGCCCCGTCGTTCATTCCGTCCCCGGCAGAGAACCGGGGCACCCCATCGCTGCCAAATTCATACTTGGCCGCGATGAGGTGCGTCAACCAAGCGGTGCGGCGGCCGTGACCGACCCGGTCGGATTCAGCCGCGATGCCTGTGGGTTGATACCTACCCGTTGGGTAAGTTCGTGGATGATTGTCCGAATTCGATTCGCTCGATTGGCGGTTCCCCAGGCCGGCGAGTGATTCGGGTCACAGTGGCGCTGTGAAGCAGGGCTCGGAAGCACCCGTCTCGCACTCCTGTCAAGGCGTCCGCGGGGGCTTGATGATCTTGTCAGCGCGTCGCGGGAACCACCTCCGGGCACGGGCAGACAATCGACCATGTCGGCGAGGCGATCACGATCGGACTATCGCCCGGCACACGTCTCGCCCCCTCGGCCGAGACGCCGAATTCGAACCTTCGATGCTCATCCGGCGAGGGGGAAGGATGTGCGGCAATTCCGCGCTTGCCGAATCCGATTGCGGCGGCGGCCTGTCCCCGGGGGCGACGAGGTCGTCGACCCCGTCGCGGTAGGGGTGATGATCAACAACTCAGGGGTTGTTAGTGGTTAGTAACTACTTCCTGCTAGTCTCGGTGCCGTGAGTACGGGTGCCGCCGAGCGCATGTCCGCCCAGCAGCGGCGCGAACAGCTGCTGGAGCTGGCAGCCGACGAGTTCGCCGCGGCTGGGCTGCACGGCGCGTCGACGGAGGCGCTCGCCCGCCGCGCGGGGATTTCGCAGGCCTACGTGTTCAGGTTGTTCGGCACCAAGAAGGCCCTGTTTCTGCAAGTGGTGCAGCGTGCGTTCACCCGGCTCATCGAAGGCATGGACCGCGCCGCCGGGCACACCTCCGGGGCTGATTCGATCGCGGTCATGGGCGGGTACTACGACCGCGCCCTTGGCGATCGCACCGAGCTGCTGGTGCAGCTGCAGGCCTTCGCCGCCTGTGGCGATCCCGAGGTCCGAGACGTGGTGCGCGAGCACATGGCCAGGATGTGGGCGGCGACCGCCGATCACACCGGAATGCCGCCGGTAGCCGTGAAGAGCTTCGTGGCTTACGGCATGTTGCTCAACGTCGCCGCCGCGCTGGACGTCGACGACGTCGATGCGGAATGGGCCCGTGGCATCCGCACCCGCATCCACGCGGGACTGTTCGATCACCTGACCGAGGAGAACAACCAGTGAGTGCTTCCACCACGCCGGAGACGGGACAGGCTCAGGAGAGCGCCGGTCGCGGCGGTACCACTCTGGTGGCGGCACTGGTGTTCATTGCGCTGGTGGTCGCGGCCATCGGGAGCCTGGGCGCACCGCTGATCACGTCTGTGGCCAAGGATTACGACGTGTCGCTGTCCACCGCGCAGTGGACGTTGACGATCACGTTGCTGACCGGTGCCGTGGCGACCCCGCTGCTCGGCCGCCTCGGCTCCGCCCACCGGCGGCGAAAAGTTGTACTGGCGACCCTCGTCATCGTGGCGCTCGGCAGTGTGGCCACCGTGGTGCCCGCACCGTTCGCGGTGCTGCTGGCCGGCCGTGCCGCGCAAGGGGTCGGCCTAGGGCTGACCGCGCTGATGATGGCCACCGCCCGTCATCACCTCGGCGACCGCGCGGTGAGCACGATCGCGATGCTGTCCGTGGCCTCGACCGTCGGCATCGGCGTCGGCTACCCGATCGCGAGCCTGCTGGCCCAGCTCGGCGGCGTCCGCGTGGCCTACCTGCTCGGCGTGGTGGTCGCCGTGGCCGCACTGATCACCGCCATGGTCGCGATCCCGCGTGACACGTCCGCCGCGTCCGAGAAGGAGCCGGTGGACTGGTTTGGCGCGTCCCTGCTCTCCGTCGGCCTGGTGGCGGTGCTCCTGGTGACCAGTCAGTCGAGCTGGTGGTCGAGCAACCCGGTGCCGGTCGTGGTGATCCTGCTCGTCGGCGCCGTCGTGCTGGCCGCCTGGGTGGTCGTCGAGCGGAAGACGGCACGCCCGCTGGTCGACCTGACCGCACTGCGGCACCCGGCGGTCGCTGGCGCCAACGTGGTCATGTTCGTCTCCGGCATCGCGATGTACCTGCTCTTCACTCTCATCACCCGCTTCGTGCAGACCCCCTCACAGGTCGGCTACGGCTACGGGCTCAACCAGGTCGAGGCGGGCCTGGTGCTGGTGCCGTTCTCGGCACTGGGTTTCGTCGCGGGCCGCGTGGTACCGAAGCTGCGAGAGAAGATCAGCCCGTTCGGTCTGCTGACCGCCAACGGCGTCGTGATCGCCGTCGCCTGCGTCCTGTTCGCCGGCCTCCGCGGCATGGGTGTGGGCTGGCCGATCGTGGTCATGGGTGTGCTGGGCTTCGGCGTCGGCGGCTTCTCCGCCGTGATGCCGCAGGCGATCCTGGCGGTCACTCCGGCCGAGGAGACCGCGGCCGCGATGAGTGTCAACCAGGTCGTGCGCTCGGTCGGCTTCTCACTCGGCAGTGCGGTCAGCGGCCTGATCCTGGCCGCGAACACCGCGACCGGCAGCTTCGCCCCCACTGACTCCGGCTACTCCACCGCCGCGTGGACGGCCGGCGTGCTGGCACTGCTCACCATCGTGCTGGCGATGGGGATCAACGCCTCCCGGCGCAAACAGCCTTAGTCGTAAGGGGCCGCGGGGAAAGTCCACTTCGGCTTCCCCTGGCTGCGGGTACGTCGTTCCGTGACCCCGCGGACCGCCGCCGTTCTCGACCTTAGTGGTCGGTTTTGGAAGTTCTTCGGGGGTCGTGGTGACCTGTTTAGATGGAGTTGTCGAGGTAGAGGCGGTAGGCGCAGTCGAGGGCTTTTTCGGGGCTGCCGCTGGGGAATCCGGAGGGCAGGATCTGGTTTTCGTAGCGGTCGCTGCTGGCCAGATACAGCCCGAAACCCCAGTGTCGCGCCGAGCCTCCGTACCGCAACCGGATCAGCGGTTGTACGGTCCCGTCGGGTAGGTGCGCCTCGACATACACGAACGCGCCCCGGTAGCGGAACTCCAGCTCACCGGCTTGCGGCCAGTGTGCGGCGGCGTGGGCACGCAACCGTTGCCCGACAGAGATCTTGGTGGACTCCGGTGGGGTAGCCATGACCGACATCGTGCACCACCGGCATCCTGGGCGCCGCTGCTGACCGTCGATCATGAAACGAGCCCGTCACGATGCCCCAGGTTCAGGCGTGCCCAGTCATCGTGACCGACGCGACGCGGTGGGTGCTGACCCGGCGTGCTCGTGGCCAGAAGACCCAGCACCGAGACAAGGTCCGTGCCTGGATCGTGCTGCTGGCCGCGCAGCGGTGGTCCAATGCCGCGATCGCCATCGAGGTGGGGATCGGTGTGGACACGATGCGGACCTGGCGGGGCCGGTTCGCGGCCCAGGGGTTGGCGGGGTTGCTCGATCGTGCTCGCTCAGGTCGGCCGCCCCGGTTCAGCCCGGTGCAAGTCGCGCAGGTCAAGGCGTTGGCCTGCCAGTTGCCGGTCCGTGCGGGGGTGGCCCTGTCGCGGTGGTCGTGTCCGGAGCTGGCCCGGGAAGTGGTCGGACAAGGGATCGCGGAGGCGATCTCGGCCTCGACGGTATGGCGGTGGCTGGTCCGGGAAGCGATCAAACCCTGGCAATACCGGTCGTGGCTATTTCCGCGAGACCCGGACTTCGCGGAGAAGGCCGGACGGGTGCTGGATCTGTATGAGCGCCGCTGGGAAGGTCAGCGGCTGGGGCCGCGGGAGTATGTGATTTCCAGTGATGAGAAGACTTCCATCCAGGCCCGCTGCCGCTGTCATCCCAGCTTGGCGCCGGGACAGGCGCGGATGATGCGGGTCAACCACGAGTACGAGCGGGGTGGCGCGCTGGCGTATCTGGCTGCCTACGATGTCCACCAGGCCCGGGTGTTCGGTTCCTGCGCGCCATCGACGGGGATCGTGCCGTTCATGGCGTTGGCCGAGCAGGTCATGACCCTCGAGCCATACGCGTCAGCGAAGCGGGTGTTCTGGGTGGTGGACAACGGGTCCTCCCACCGCGGTCAGACCGCGATCAACCGGCTGGCCGCACGGTTCCCCAACACGGTCATGGTGCACACACCGGTGCACGCCTCCTGGCTGAACCAAGTGGAGATCTTCTTCTCTGTCGTGCAACGCAAGGTTTTTTCTCCCAACGACTTCACCGATCTCGCCGAGGTCGAGCAACGGCTGGTCGACTTCGAGAAACGCTACAACGCGACCGCGAAGCCCTTCCAGTGGAAGTTCACCGGTGATGACCTGCGCGACCTACTCATCCGGATCGCTCAGCATGAACAACAGGAGACTGGCATCCAACTCCGAACCGCCGCATGACCACCCCCCGAAGAACTTCCAAAACCGACCACTAAGGCGGAGAGCGACGCGCGCGACACGGAACACGCCGCAATGCGCGACGCCATGGCGCAGGCTCTCGACGGTGAGACCTACAGCCATGATCAGGACAACGTCCACTTTGGCTCGTACGGTAAGGGTGTCAGTGGGTCCGTCGAGGTTCACAAGTTCGGCGGGGATGTCAAGTTCGAAGTCAGGGTGCCGAAAGGCCTTGCTGCGGCGATGGCAGACACCGTCGCAGCACTGGGCAAGTCGGACGTTCCGCCAACGATCGATTCGACGCCAGGTCCGGCGGCGCCATCTGACCCGGAGCCACCGGGCACCGCCCCGAAGGCCCTGCGGGGCAAGCCCAAGCCCCTCACGCCAGAAGAACGTCAGGAGCGCACCGACACTCTGACTGCGCTACTGGACGCAGGCATCCCAAGCCTGATCGAGCCATACCGCCACAAGAAGAACAAACGTCGCATCGGAAACGCCCGTCTCGACAAGACCATCATCAAGGACCTTGCCAGATTCACCCGCTGGGTCAACACACAGTGCCCCCAACGCGGCCACACCGAGAACATCCCCGCAGACCCCCGAGGCGCGCTGACCGCCACCAGATTCCGCAGGACGCTGGCGTGGTTCATCCGGCGCCGACCGCGCGGCCTGATCGCGGCGTCAATCCAATATGGACATGTCCACACCCGACTGATTCAAGGCTATGCGGGCACCTACGAATCAGGGTTTCCGGACGAGTGTGCCTTCGAGGACTGGCTGTTCCGCATCGAGGGCATCGCCGAGGACGAACGCGCCCTGGCCGCCGGCGAGCGGGTCAGCGGCCCAGCTGCCGACGTCTACCAGTACCGGGTGACCGCAGCGAACAGTCAGTTCGTCGAGCATGTCCTGACCACCAGAGAGCAGGCCCGAGACCTGCTCGGGAATCCGCTGTTGCAGATCCATCATGGCGAAGGCATGACCTGCGTCCTGGACCCGGCCCAGGCCGCCTGCCAGCTCCGAGGCGACCTCGACGATCCGATGGTCACCCCGGACACCGACGACTGCCGACCCAAATGCCGCAATCTGGCACGCACAGACCGCGACATCCTGCAGATCCAGCAGAAGCATGCCCTGCTGGCCCACGTCGTCGACGACCCCATGGCACCGCCATTCCGCCACCAGCGCGACCGGCGGGAACTCGATCGCCTGCAGGGGATCCTCGATACCCATGAACAGAACGGGAAGGGACGCACGACATGACCTCGACCTCCCCTACCGGACAGAACGCTGTCCGGGCCGCAATCGTGGCAGCGATGGACCGCCTACTCGCAGGCACACCCGTGAGATCCACAGGCAGGCTCAGCATCTCCCAGCTGGCCCTCGAAGCAGGCGTCAAACGCTGGTACCTCACCCATCAGCACCTAGTACTACAGAGCTAGATCTTTGCGTGTCGGTTCGTGATATCGGCTGCTGGTTGTGCGAGTGTTTGCGTGTGACCATTCCTTCTGCTGGGCGGGCTGGCGTCGCGGGCGGTGCGACTCGGGAAGA